>JBJERD010000306.1:0-2311 GCA_051882095.1 Oscillospiraceae bacterium | reverse complement strand
CTGCCGGAGCTGAACCGCTGCCGGAGCTGAGCCACTGCCGGAGCTGAACCGCTGCCGGAGCTAATCTGCTGCCGAAGCTAATCTGCTGCCGAAGCTAATCTGCCGCCGGAGCTGAGCCGCTGCCGGAGCTAATCTGCTGCCGAAGCTAATCTGCCGCCGGAGCTGAGCCGCTGCCGGCAAAACAAAACCCCGCAAACGGTATGAACCGTCAACGGGGTTTTTTGTTATTCGTTTTTGTTTGCAGTCAATTGTCCGCCGTTTCCGTTCCGGCGGTTTTCAGGTCGTCGTCGGGAACGTATTCCAACAGATCGCCCGGCTGACAATTCAGCAGGGCGCAGATTTTATTAATTACTGCCGTGCTAACGATCACACCGGCGCGAATGTTAGTTTGTTCGCGTTGTCCGATTAGTTTTTCGTTTCGGATCCGGTAGGTACTAAACCCGGCATTTTTTAATTTTTGCATAATGTCGCATTTATATTTAATCATGCGCGCACACCTCCGCGTTTTTATATTATAAATTATAATATAAAACAGCACGAAAAGCAAGTGTACATATTGCACAAATTGTTCACGCATTTTTCGTTCATAATCACAAATTTTCAAAAAAGGGGTTGACAGGCACGCAGTTTTCGTGTATACTGCAAACATACCAAACGAAACGCCGCACGAACGGCGAAACTAAACCGCCCAACGGGCAAGGAGGACACTATGAAAACTACAAACAACTATGAACGTGTTAACTGGACTAAGATGCACAATCACGATTACAACGGCTGCCATTACTGCGGCGGACGCTGCACTGATCCCGCAAGCGCCGAAGAATGGCGCAAGGCTAGAGAAAATCTATCCCTGGCACAAAGAACAAATGACACCGCAAAGATCCGCTATTTTTCCGCAAAGATTGACGAACATCTGACATATGTAATCAACTAGCCGAAACGCCCTTCGGGGCGTCGTCAAAATCCCGGTTCTAAAGGGCATCCGGTCAAAAGCCCTATTCCATTACCCAAAAATTTAAAATATTCAGGAGGTAACACCATGAACAAAAATTTTGACTATATCGGAAAGCAGCAGACTATCACTATCCCCGACAAGTCCCGCAAGACTACCCACGCCGACAAGTACGCAGAGATCACCGCAAAGATCATTGCCCAACTGGAGCAGGGCGTTATTCCCTGGCGCAAGCCCTGGAGCGGCGACCCCGACGCAGCACGAAACTATTTCAGCGGAACACCGTACAGCCTGCTAAATCAAATGATTTTGATGAAATCGGGCTATTACGCAACGTTCAAGCAGTGGACGGAGCACGGCGGAAAGATCCGCAAGGGCGCAAAGGCTGAGTATGTGTATTTTTATAAAACACAGCTGAAAGAAACCGACGAAACCGACGAAAACGGCGATAAAAAAGTCGTTTCCTATCCTGTTTTGCGCTGCTATGGCGTTTTCCATGAATCAGACGTTGAGGGCATAGAAATTGACCATACCGCAAGACCTGAACCCCAAAAAATAACCGACGCCGAAAAGATCATAGCCGATTACGTGAAAAATTCGGGCGTGAAATTCGTGTCAAAAATCAGCGCAAGAGCGTTTTACAGACCTATTACCGACGAAATAACCGTGCCGAAAATTTCGCAATTCGACGAAACCGCTGAATATTATTCAACAGCATTCCACGAAATGACCCATAGCACCGGGCATAAATCACGCCTGAACCGTGACGGCATTAAAAAAATAACCGCTTTCGGCGATGAAAACTATAGCCGTGAAGAGCTGATCGCCGAAATGGGCGCCGCCTATCTGTGCAGCGCTGCCGGAATAAATTCCGCCGCAACTCAAAAAAATTCCGCCGCCTATTTGCAGTCGTGGATAAGGGCGCTGAAAAACGATAAACACATGATAGTGTGGGCAGCTTCCAGAGCTACGAAAGCCGCAGATTTTATTCTTGGCATGGTGGAAAATTCAGAAAACACCGACGAAACCGACGAAACCGCCGCCCCGTCGGAAAATTCCGCAGCCGTTTCAGCCGCCGAAGGTACGGCGGTTGAAACCAAAGCAGAATTAAAAACGCTGTCTATCCGTCACGGTTCGCTGTGCATGGATATAAACGTAGCTGAATTTTTCCCGGCAACGGTCAAAAATCTGAAAAAACTGCTGCCCGAAATAGTCGCAGGCTGTTCGGAAAACGACGTTAAAATTTTAATAACCTACCTGAACGACGGCGAAAAAAATCACATCAAAAATTCGGAAAAATTTAAAGACGATGCCGAAATGTTCGCCGATTATTCAGCATGGGTGCTGAAATACCGTGAA
>JBJERD010000305.1:0-1526 GCA_051882095.1 Oscillospiraceae bacterium | reverse complement strand
CTATTGTTAATGGCGTTCGTACTACTAAAACTATCGTAATGGAGATTCAGACCCGTAAGGATTCTAACGTTGGTCTTGCTTCGGCAGTCTGCGTTGTTATCTTTATCGTGTCGGCAGTTCTTGGATTTACAATCAACTTCCTTGGCAACAGGGACGATTCCAAGAAGAAAAAGAAGAAAGCGAAAAGGGGGTAAAAGAATATGCCAATGTCAATTGATGTAGTTGGTCAGAGTGATGACAAGACCAAACTGCTGATCAGAAGAATAATAGCTTATGTGGTATTGATAGCTTTGGTTTTTCTTTCTCTTTTCCCGTTCTATCTTTTGATCATTAATGCAACAAGAGGAAAGGTTCAGACCGGTATTGAATGGATTCCAAGCGATCAGCTTAGCGCTAACCTAAGGATGCTCTTTAGTGGATCAGTTAAAGTTGCGTACGGAAATGTTTTCAAGGCTCTTCTGAACAGCTTGATAATTTCAGCTTCAACAGCTGCTCTTTCGATTTATTTTTCGGCTCTGACTGCTTATGCTATCCATGTATATGATTTCAGACTGAAAAAGTTTGCATTCACCTTTATCCTTGTTATCATGATGGTTCCGACTCAGGCTTCGGCTATCGGTTTCTACCGTCTGATGAAGGACTGGGGTCTGACAAACAGCTATATCCCACTTATCGTTCCATCAATCGCAGCACCTGCCGTATTCTACTTCATGAAGCAGTATATGGATTCGTCGCTGCCGCTGGAAATAGTGGAAGCTGCACGAATAGACGGCTGCGGAGAATTCAGAACCTTCAACTCGATCGTTCTGCCAATTCTGAAGCCTGCGTTTGCAGTACAGGCTATCTTCACATTTGTTACTAACTGGAACAACTACTTCATGCCAAGACTTATTCTTGACGATAAAGCTAAGTACACTGTTCCGCTCGTTCTGTCAGGAATGCGTAATGCAGGTCCTTTGGAGCAACATGCAGGTTTGTTTAACTTGTACATAGTTATTGCTATCCTGCCTGTAGTTATCGTATATCTCTGCCTCTCAAAGTTCATCATTCGTGGTGTTGCTCTGGGTTCTGTAAAGGGATAATATGTAACAAAAAATCAAAGCTGCGTTCTTTTGAGCGCAGCTTTTTTGCGTATAAAAACAGCTGCCGTAAGCAAATGCGGCAGCTGTTTTGCGTTTATTATTTTGCTTTGGTTCTTACCTCGTCAACAAGCTTCTTGACAAGCTCCTCGCAAGGCATTGCAGGTATCTCGCCTTCTTTTCTTGAACGGACTGTAACAGTACCAGATTCAACTTCCTTGTCGCCGATGATAAGCATATACGGTATCCTTTCAAGGCGGGCAGCCTTTATCTTAGGACCGATGTTTTCACTTCTGCTGTCAACAGTAACTCTCATGCCGTATGAAGTAAGCTCGTCCGCAAGCTTCTGAGCATATGCAACGTGGTCTTCACCGATGGGAAGCAGTCTTACCTGCTCCGGAGCAAGCCACAGCGGCAGAACGCCTGCAAATCTTTCAAGCATATAAG
>JBJERD010000304.1:0-9578 GCA_051882095.1 Oscillospiraceae bacterium | reverse complement strand
ACAGGCGGACTATGTAAATCTCAAGCCTGAAAAAGGCTATTCGCAGCTCTGGCCTGCGGAGATATCGGTGGACGAGGTGCAAAAGGAGATAATCGTCAAGGACAACATAGTAGCTCCCATAGAGACAGGGGACGTTCTTGGAGAGATGAAGCTCAGCTACAACGGAGAGACTATTGCTTCGATAGACCTGGTGGCAACTTCAAGGGTTGACCGCTCGGAAGCTGCCTCAAAGGTAGAGATAGCAAAAGCATTTCCCAAATCCACAGAATTCAAATACGCAATGTTTGCTGTGATAATGGTGTTTGCGGCATATTCCATCGGTTATCTGGTTTATATGCAGCTTAAATACATGAAAAAATAATAACGAATAATAAAAGGCTGTAACGGGGCAGGTTATTTTGAACCTGCTGTTACAGCCTTTTTCGGCATAAAGCTTTATTATTCTGCTGCTTCACCGTCGCAGGCTTCATTGACCTCTTCGGCGGAGGGAATACTGATCCTGCTCAGTTCTTCGACAGTCAGGGGAGCTTTTTTCTCCTTACTTTCGGAGTAAAGCTTATCTGCGTTTTCAATATAATATGCGGTGGAAACGGGCATCTTTTTCTTTTTAAGCCTTGTTTCAACGTTGTCTCTTGTGAAGCTGTATATCAGAGCAAAGGTAGGAACGGCAAGAATCATTCCCACAAAGCCGAAAAGTCCTCCGCCGATAAGCAGCGAGATCATTACCCATATCGCAGGAAGACCCGTAGAACCGCCAAGTATCTTGGGTCCGAGAATGTTTCCGTCAAACTGCTGCAGCACCAGAATGAACAGCACGAACCAGAAAACCTTTTTAGGCTCGATTATCAGTATCAGCACAGCAGAGGGTATCGCTCCGATAAAAGGACCGAAATAGGGGATTATATTTGTGACTCCGACTATTACGCTGATAAGTATATTATACGGCATATCGAGAATAGTCAGTCCTATAAAGCAAAGCATTCCGATTATAAGAGAGTCGATTATCTTACCGTTGAGAAATCCCGAAAAAATGCTGTTTGCCTGTGAACCCACAGACATGATCTTTTCTGCCGAATTTCTTTTGAACACAGCAAAAATGATCTTCTTTGTCTGTGCAAGGAGAATATCCTTGGAATAAAGCAGATATATCGAAACGATAAAGCCAAGCAGGAAATTTTTGATGAAGGTTACAAATCCCCATGCGCCCGAAAGGATATTTTCAAGCATTGGCTGTATCTTTGTAAGGTCGGTGCCAAATTCAATAAGCTTGTTGGTTATGAAGTCCTGAACCTGCGGATAGTTTTTGAGCATTCTGTTGAGCCATTTCTGCACAACCGTCACAAACGAGGAGAAATTGTCAACGATCTCGTTAAAGCTCTTTATCAGCTCAGGCACGATAACTGCGATTATTCCGGCGACTATGCCGAGAAAAACCAATGAGGATACAAGAATTGATATTGCCCTTGTGATGTTTTTGCGCTTGGGATTTTTTATTATCCTCTTTTTAAGAAAATTATCGATGTGCACCATTACAGGGTTTGTAAGAAAGGCAATGACAAGTCCCCATATTATCGGCATGAGCACCGCTGTGACCTCTGAAAGAATATCTAAGATCGTGCCGAATTTGAAAATAGCCACGACTATCAGCACATTGACAGACAGCACAAGTATGGCATAGCGTGCTATGGTATTATATTTTTTATTTGTATAATGCTTCATAGGCAGTTTCCTTTCATTAGTTCTGCATATAGTTTAATTATACACTAACTATCATGATATTGCAACCTGTTTTTTGTCTAAGGGAAAAATTCTGATCATGAAATTTACAAAAAATTAATATTTGCTTGTTGACAAGAAGCGACAAAAGGAATATAATACGTAGTGTACAAAAGTTAATATTCTAAATCCTTTGATCAAAAGTAAGTAGCTTGTCTGGAGTGCTTCAGAGAGTCGGCGGTTGGTGTAAGTCGATGCATGAAATTCAGGTGAATGGGTTTGTGAGGAGCAATGTGAAATAATTTTTTAATTAAAGTATCATTCGCCGAGTGTTCCTGCGTTAGTGTGACTGGGTATTGATTTCAAGGCTTTTGCTGAGAATGCGTACTTGTGAGCCGATGTTTTTTACGTCGGAAAATTGGGTGGCACCACGGTTCTATCGTCCCATAGCATATGCTATTGCGGCGACAGGACTTTTTTTATTGCCTGAAAAAAGCCAGGCAGTTTGTAAACAAGCAATTTTCCCGATTATTTGCTTGAAATTAACTTTCGGAGGTATTATTTATGCTGTATCCATCAATCGAACAAACAAAAGAACTTCTCAAAAGCTACAAAAACGTTCCAACTTTTTATGAGCTGCTTATGGACTCATTTACGCCCATCCAGCTTTTCAACTGTCTGCACGAGGCGTATGACAACTGCTTTATCCTTGAATCGGTAGACAACAAGGATCAGTGGGGCAGATATTCATACATTGGAATAAATCCAAAAGCGGAATACACTCTGAAAGACCATGTTGCTACAATAACCGAGCAGGGCAAGGAGCCTGTTAAGATTCCTGTTGACGACCCTATTGAATTTTTCTCTGAGATACTGGAGCAGAACAAGGCGCCGAAATTCAACAACAAGCCAAAGCTTACAGGCGGTCTTATCGGTTACTTTGCATATGACATGATAAGATATTTTGAAAAAACTCTTGTCAATGCGCCTGCGGACGATCTTCAGATGCCCGACGCTAACCTTCATCTTTTTGACGAGCTGGTAGCTTACGACCACCTCAGCAACAAGGCGATAATCATTATTAATATTCACGAGGGCGACGATGTTGAGAAAAAATACGCCGAATGTGAAAAGCGCTGCGAAGAGATAACAGCAATACTTAGGACATATCAGCCGAAGCAGAAGGCTCAGAGAACCGAGACCGCTGATATAACGGTTACCTCAAACATCTCAAAGGAACAGTATCTGAAAAACGTTGAGATCGCTAAAGAATACATCAGAAACGGTGATATATTCCAGATAGTACCCTCACAGCGTTTTGAGGTGGACAATCCGCCCGACAGCTTTGACGTATACAGAATGCTCCGCTCTACAAATCCGTCTCCTTATCTTTATTATTTCAACCACAAGGATTATGCCATTGCAGGAGCTTCTCCCGAAATGCTTGTTTCGGTAAACGACAAAACGGTCATCACTCGTCCTATTGCAGGAACCATAAAAAGAGGTATGACTCACGACGAAGACCTTGCAAACGAGGCTCAGCTGCTGGGAGACCCAAAGGAAAGAGCCGAGCACACAATGCTTGTGGATCTGGGAAGAAACGATATCGGCAAGGTTTCGGATTTCGGTTCGGTCAAGGTAACGGACTACATGATAATTGAACGCTATTCAAAGGTAATGCACATTGTATCTAACGTAAAGGGTACGCTTCGTGATGATAAAAAGCCGCTTGACGCACTTATGGCTGTTCTTCCGGCAGGAACGCTTTCAGGCGCTCCCAAGGTAAGAGCTATGGAGATAATTGACGAGCTTGAGACCACAAGAAGAGGTCTTTACGGCGGAACGGTAGGATACCTTGCATTTGACGGAAGCATCGACACCTGCATTGCTATAAGAACGGTACTCTTCAAAAACAACAAAGCTTATGTTCAGGCAGGCGGAGGCGTGGTTGCCGACAGCGTTTCCGAAAATGAATATATGGAATCCGTAAACAAATCAATGGCTGTTATCAATGCTATAAAGGAAGCAGCCAAGCTTTAATAATGCCAACCGTGCTTTAGGAGGACTTACTATGATATTACTGATAGATAATTACGACAGCTTTACTTATAATCTTTATCAGGCGATCGGCGTTCTTTGCCCTGATATCACCGTCGCAAGAAACGATGAGATAACAATTGAAGAAATTGAAAAAATGTCTCCCCAGGCTATTATAGTTTCGCCGGGGCCTTGCTATCCCGCACAGGCAGGGATTTCTGTGGAAGCCATAAGACATTTCAGCGGAAAGGTTCCTATTCTGGGCGTTTGCCTTGGTCATCAGGCTATTGCCGAAGCATTCGGAGGTAAGATAGTGCTTGCTAAAGAACAGCTTCACGGCAAGCAGACGCCTGTTGATCTCAGCGTTGACAATCCGCTGTTTGCAGGCTTACAGCCGGTCATCAAGGTTGCGAGATATCACTCGCTTATTGTTGACAGCGTTTCGCTTCCCTCTTGTCTTTCAGTCATTGCCACAGACGACAAGGCTCAGATAATGGCGGTCAGACACAAGGAGCACCCCACCTACGGCGTTCAGTTCCACCCGGAATCTATTCTTACCGACGCAGGACAGAAGATAATCTTCAACTTCCTTAATAACGTTGCCGGAATCAAGACATCTTATGCAAAAGCTCCGGAGCTGCCCGACAGCGAAAGAACAGAGCTGAAAAAATACATCAAAAAGGTCATCGACCGGAAGGAAGATCTTACCGAAAGCGAAAGCTTTGATGCTATCGACATCATAATGAACAACAGGGCGACAAACGCTCAGATATCCTCCCTGCTGACCGCCATGAGAATGAAGGGCGAAACGGTTGACGAAATAGCAGGCTTTGCCAAGGGCATGAGAAAGAATATGACCGAGGTCCAGCACTCGATGCCTGTTGTGGAGATAGTCGGCACAGGCGGAGATCTTTCAAACAGCTTTAACATTTCCACCACTGCTTCCTTTGTTATTGCAGGCACGGGGCAGCCGGTGGCAAAGCACGGCAACAGAAGCGTTTCATCAAAAAGCGGAGCTGCCGATGTTCTTGAAGCTCTCGGCGTTAAGATAGCAACAACTCCCGAACAGGCTAAGGCTTGCATTGAAGAGGTAGGCGTATCATTCCTGTTTGCGCAGAGCTACCACGCTGCTATGAGATTTGTAGGTCCTACAAGAGGTCAGATAGGTATCAGAACCATATTCAACATCTTAGGACCGCTTGCAAACCCTGCAAAGGCTGAATACATGGTACTGGGAAGCTACAATCCTGAAATTCTTGAAGAAATGGCCAACGTTCTTATCAGACTGGGAGTTAAATCGGCAATGCTTGTTTACGGAAACGACGGTCTTGACGAGGTATCTATCTCAGACTCTACCACCGTTTGCGAGGTCAAGGGCAACAAGATAGTAAAATATCAGATAGACCCCACCGAGTTTGGCTTGAAGATGGGCAAAAAGAGCGATATCGTGGGAGGAGACGCTGCCGAAAACGCAAGGATAACAAGAGGAATTCTTGACGGTTCCATAAGGGACGCTAAAAGAGATATCGTTCTGCTGAACGCAGGCTGTGCGATCTATACCAGCGGAAACGCTTCGAGCATTGAAGAGGGTATCGAAAAGGCAAAAGAATCTATCGACAGCGGAAAGGCGCTTGAAAAGCTTAACGCTTTGATAAAATTTACAAACAGATAAACGGGTGATATGATGATACTTGATAAAATCGTTGACAGGAGAAAGGAACAGCTTGAACGTGAGATTCGCTGCCGTTCAAGGGCTGATATCAAAAGTCTTGCGGCTGAGGCTGACTTCCCTGCTCTGTCCTTTTCAAAGGCTATAAAGCAGGACAGACTTTCGGTCATAAGCGAAGTCAAAAAGGCTTCGCCGTCAAAGGGACTTATCAGACCCGATTTTGAGCCTGTCAAAATAGCTGCCCAATACGAAGCGGCAGGCGCTGACGCTATTTCATGTCTGACGGAAGAATACTATTTTCAAGGATCGTCGGAATATCTGAAAAATATCCGCAGCTGCGTCAAGCTGCCTATTCTCAGGAAGGATTTTATTATTGACGAATATCAGATATATGAAGCAAAAACCATCGGAGCTAACGCTGTTCTGCTGATATCGGCTATTCTATCGCCGCAGCAGATGAAGGAGTATTCCGAGCTTGCACACTCGCTGGGACTTGAATGTCTTGTGGAGGTACACAACGAGGAAGAATACAGAAAAACCGAAGGCTTCAAGGCTGATATGCTGGGAATAAACAACCGTGATCTTTACACATTTGAGGTTGACCTGAATACAACAGGCAGACTTAAAGAGATCGTGGGTGAACAGTCGGTGCTTGTTTCGGAAAGCGGAATTGCATCAAATGCAGACATGAAACAGGTGAGGAGTCTGGGCGCAGACGCAGTGCTTATCGGCGAAACGCTTATGCGAAGCAACAACATAAACGAAACGCTGGCAGCTCTGCGAGATGGCGTATAATATGGTGAAGATCAAGATATGCGGTATGCGCAGAGCCGAGGACATAATGTATTTAAACAGATACCGTCCCGATTATGCAGGCTTTATTCTGTCGGCAGGCTTCAGAAGATCGGTAACGCCCGAAGTCTTCTGCGAGCTTGAAAGCCGTCTTGACAAGGACATCAAGCGTGTGGGAGTATTTGTAGACGAACCGATAGAGAATATCACAAAGCATTATTGTGAAAAGCTGGACGTTATTCAGCTGCACGGAAATGAGGACGAAGAATATATTGGAAGTCTTAAAAAAAGCTTTGACGGCGAGATATGGAAAGCAGTCAGAGCCGAAAGGTCTGAGGATATTGAAGTGGCTGCAAAGCTCAGCTGCGACAAGCTGCTTATCGACAGCTACGTAAAAGGCATGGTCGGCGGCACAGGTCAGGCGGCAGATCTGAATGTGATAAGGTCGGCTGATCTCAGCAAGGAATTTTTCCTTGCGGGAGGACTTGACAGCGGCAATGTTTTGAATGCGATAGAAGCAGTCAGACCATTCGGAGTTGATTTTTCAAGCTCTGTTGAAACTGACGGCTTTAAGGACGAAAACAAGATAAGAACCATAATCAGCACTATAAAAAACGGAGGTAAATGAAATGAATAAGGTTGGCAGGTACGGTGAATACGGCGGACAGTATGTTCCCGAGACCGTAATGAACGCAGTTCACGAGCTGGAAGAGGCTTATAACAGATATAAGGACGACCCTGAATTTGTTGAAGAGCTTAAAACGCTTTACAGAGACTATGCAGGCAGACCCTCGATGCTTTACTATGCGGAGAAAATGACCGAAGATCTGGGAGGCGCTAAGATCTATATCAAAAGAGAGGATCTTAATCACACAGGCTCTCACAAGATAAACAACGTTCTGGGTCAGGTGCTTCTTGCCAAGAAAATGGGCAAAAAGAGGATAATCGCCGAAACAGGCGCAGGTCAGCACGGTGTTGCTACCGCCACGGTATGCGCTTTGTTCGGTCTTGAATGTGAAGTCTACATGGGGGCTGAGGACACAAAAAGACAGTCGCTGAACGTTTACAGAATGAACCTGCTGGGTGCAAAGGTCAACGCTGTTGACAGCGGCACGGCTACTCTGAAAGACGCTATCAACGAAGCAATGAGAGACTGGTGCTCTAACATCGACACCACTTTTTACTGTATCGGTTCGGTAATGGGTCCTCACCCTTATCCCGAAATGGTAAGAGATTTTCAGAAGATAATCTCGGAAGAGATCAAGAGTCAGCTGCTTGAAAAGGAAGGCAAACTTCCCGACTGCGTTGTTGCCTGCGTTGGCGGCGGCTCAAACGCAATGGGCGCTTTCTACAACTTCATCGGCGACGAGCGAGTAAGACTTGTGGGTGCGGAAGCCGCAGGCAGAGGAATTGATACAGATATGCACGCCGCTACAATGGCAAAAGGCTCGCTGGGAATTTTCCACGGAATGAAATCGCTGTTTTTGCAGAACGAATACGGTCAGATAGACGAAGTGTTCTCTATCTCGGCAGGTCTTGACTACCCGGGAATCGGTCCTGAACACGCTTATCTCAGATCTATCGGCAGAGCCGATTATGTAAGCATTACAGACGAAGAAGCGGTTTGCGCATTTGAGTATCTTTCAAAAACAGAGGGAATTATCCCGGCTATTGAATCTGCTCACGCTGTTGCAGCGGCTCTGAAAATAGCTCCGACAATGAGCAAGGAGCAGATAATGGTCATAAACCTCTCGGGAAGAGGCGACAAGGACGTTTATTCAATTGCAAGATACAGGGAGGTTGAACTCAATGAAGAATAGAATAGACAGCTGCTTTGAGCAGCTTAAAGCCGACGGCAAAAAGGCTCTGATAACATTCGTCACCGCAGGCGATCCGGACATGGAGACAACGGAAAAATGCGTGCTTGAAATGTTTGAAAACGGCGCTGACATAGTTGAGCTGGGCGTACCGTTTTCAGACCCCATTGCAGAAGGTCCAACAATTCAGAAAGCGTCTCTCAGGTCGCTGAAAGGCGGAACTACTCTTGACAAGATATTCGAGCTTGTAAGGTCACTCAGGAAAAAGACCGATAAACCTCTGCTGCTTATGATGTATATCAACACCATATTCAAGTACGGTACGGAAAAGTTTTTCTCACTTTGCAAAGAAAACGAGATAGACGGAGTTATCGTTCCCGATCTTCCGTTTGAGGAAAGAGAGGAGATCGCTCCGTATTCTGAAAAATACGGGGTTTATTCGATAAATCTTGTTGCGCCTACTTCTCACGAGAGAGTAAAAATGATAGCCAAGGAATCAAAGGGATTTTTGTATGTTGTTTCTTCTCTGGGTGTTACGGGAACAAGAAGCAGGATCACCACCGATTTTGACAGTCTACTGGCTCCTCTTCACGAAAACGAGATAAGCTGTCCCGCTTGTATAGGCTTCGGTATTTCAAATCCTGAGCAGGCAGGAAAAATGTCTTCCTACTGCGACGGAGCTATTGTGGGAAGCGCAATCGTGAACATTATCGCAGAATACGGAGTAAACAGTCCAAAGAAGGTCGGCGAGTTTGTAAGGTCGCTGAAAGACGGTATGTAACGAAAAAAGACGTTCGCATTTATTTGCGGACGTCTTTTTTACTTTACGGCACAAAAAAACGGCTGACAAACAGCCGTTTTTTATATGTATTACTGTGCGTTATACTCAGCAAGTCTTGAGTTAAGATCCTTGACCTCAGACTCAACGGTTGCTGCATATTCCTCACGGATAGAACCCCATGTAGGCTGGCTTCCGTTCTCGTCCTGAGTTGAAGCAGCTGCGTAGAGGTAATCAACCAGACACTGGTTGCCGTCGAACTGCTTTCTGTCACCCAGAGTAGAGGAAATACCGAATGCATAATCAAAGATCATCTTATAGTCGTCGGATACAACGTCCATTCTTACATCATACATTTCATCAGTCCAATAAGGATTGTTCTCCATGAACTTCTGCTTGTTAGCTTCTGCATATTCGGGGTCGTTCTTAGCAACACGAACACACTCGAACCATGTCTTTACTGCGTCGTTCTTCTCTGAGCCTCTTACCCACATGAACGCTGTCATATCGGAAGTTGTGATCTTCTGAGGATCTCCGTCATATGCAGGGATAGGAACGATCTCCCAGTTGTCGCCTTCCTTAGGCCCTGCAGCCTTGCCGGAATATGCCCAGTCACCCATTGCATAGAACAGGCAGTTTGCATTGAAGCAGTCGCTTGCAGAACCTATCCAGCCGTTGAGGATAAGTCCTTCCTTCATCATATTATAGAGGTAATCCTGAGCCTTTTCAATATCAGCATCTTTCAGATTGCTCTCGAACTCTCCCTTTT
>JBJERD010000303.1:0-1542 GCA_051882095.1 Oscillospiraceae bacterium | reverse complement strand
TATGAATGTGACCTTGTTTTAAGGAACAATCGTACAACCGAGGAACGTCCACTGGGACTGTTTCACCCCAACCCCTCTCTGCACCACATCAAAAAGGAAAACATCGGTCTTATCGAGGTTATGGGACTTGCAGTTCTGCCCTCACGCCTTGCGGAGGAACTGGACGCTGTTGAAGAAGCGCTTCTGTCGGGAAAAGACCTTACCGCTAATCCGCTAACAGCAAGTCACGCAGAATGGGCGCGGGAAATAGCGCTCAGAAATCCTGATATTGCGAAAGAAAACATCTCGGACATCGTTCGCGCTGAGGTGGGCAAGGTGTTTGAGCAGGTACTGCTTGACGCAGGAGTATTCAAGAGAAATAAAATGGGCAGAGAAGCTTTTGACAGATTTTTGCACACTCTTACAAATGGAGGGAAGATATGAAAAAATATGATGTTGTCGCTCTGGGCGAGCTGCTGATTGACTTTACCGAAAACGGCGTAAGCGAACAGGGCAACCCCCTGCTTGAAGCTAACCCGGGCGGAGCGCCCTGTAACGTTCTTTCTATGCTTGCAAAGCTCGGAAAGAAAACGGCTTTTATCGGAAAGGTCGGAAAGGACAGCTTCGGGAAAATGCTGTCCGAGGTAATAGAAAATTGCGGCATAGGCGCAGATGGGCTTGTTTACGACGAAAATGTTCACACCACTCTCGCCTTTGTGCATAAAAAGCCCGACGGCGACAGGGATTTCAGCTTTTACAGAAACCCCGGAGCGGATATGGCGCTGATGGCTTCCGAGGTGAACAGCGATATTATCAGAAATGCGAAGATATTCCATTTCGGAACGCTGTCAATGACCCACGACAGAAATCGTGCTGCTACTGTTTATGCAATAAATACCGCAAAGGAAAGCGGCGCACTTATATCCTTTGACCCGAATCTCCGGGAGCCGCTGTGGGAGAGCCTTGATGACGCAAAAGCAGCTATAAAGTACGGCATTTCGGTATGCGATATTCTGAAAATATCCGATAACGAAATTGAGTTTCTGACGGGGGAAAAGGACATCGACAAGGGCGTTTTTGCTATTATAAGAGAGTATGGAGTTCCGCTTGTGTTCGCAACAATGGGAAAAAACGGCAGCAAAGCCTACTGCGGCAGCTCACTTGTATCAGCTTCCGCTTACGATAATCCTAATGTTGTTGATACAACGGGCGCAGGCGATACATTTATGGGGTGTGCGCTGAACTATATCTGCGAAAACGGAATGAAGCCGAATAAAGAGCAGCTTTCCGAGCTGCTTAACTTCGCAAATGCGGCAGCGTCGCTTATAACAGGCAGACGGGGCGCACTAAAGGTAATGCCCGAAAAAGCGGAGATAGACCGCATTATTAACGGCTGATTGCCTGCCTTTTCCGGTATTCGGTAGGCGAACAGCCTGCAATCCGCCTGAATTGCCGATTAAAGTTTGAGAGATTGGAAAATCCGCACTCAAAAGCGATTTCCATTACGCTCTTTTTTGAGCCTGCAAGCTCCTTGCAGGCTTTTTCTATCCTGAAATGTGAGAT
>JBJERD010000302.1:0-9629 GCA_051882095.1 Oscillospiraceae bacterium | reverse complement strand
TTCGTGATTTTTTATCTGCTCTCTTGCGACAGCTTTATTATTTTAGCATACTTTTCGGGGGTTGTCAACAGGTTTTTTGAAAAAATCGCAACTTTGTCAATTTTGTTCATCGAAATCTGTTTTACGCCTTTTAAATTGTGCAATTGCTACATAACCACTGGCTTATTTCGCTGTTTTTGCGATGTATAAATGCCGAAACGCCGCACAAACTATTACTGCACATTATATAAGGAGGCATTTCCGTGAACAGATCTACGGCAATTTTTAATTTTATCAGAACTGCTATCATAGTCGTAACGCTGCTGACTTTGATCTCAGCCTGCGGACTTGTTTTTACCGACGCCGAACAGCCTGCTCTTTCTCAGCTTGGCTCCAGCGGAAAGGAAGTCACTGCAATTCAGGAAAAGCTCAAAGAGCGTGGACTTTTCAATGTCGGCGTGACCGGCTATTACGGAGAACAGACAAGAGACGCTGTTTTAAGATTTCAGAAGCAGCAAGGCATAAAGCAGACGGGCGTGGCAGGTCCGGCAACTCTCAAGGCGTTGGGAATTTCCATAGGAACTATCCCAAGCGCTACCGAAGCCAACATCAATCTGCTGGCAAGAATTATTTCCGCCGAAGCACGAGGCGAACCCTACACCGGTCAGGTGGCTGTGGGCGCAGTTATTCTCAACAGAATAGAGCACCCCTCTTTCCCCGATACTCTTGCAGGAGTCATCTATCAGAACGGTGCTTTTACCGCAATAGTTGACGGTCAGTTCAACGAGCCCGTATCCGACTCGGCATACAAAGCCGCAAGAGACGCTTTAAACGGCTGGGATCCCACAGGCGGCTGCATATACTATTATAATCCGGCAAAAACGTCCAATGCATTTATGCATTCACGTCCTACCGTAACGGTGATAGGCAGCCACAGATTCTGCAATTAAAAAAAGCGGAGCATTGCGCTCCGCCGTTACATATGGCTAAAGATTCTGTTCTCCCCCGTCAACCAGATAATATTTCTGCATACAGGTAGAAAAGATCTCGCACACCAGCTTAACTGCGGCAGCCGCTGCTATCATTGAAACTATTATTGTAACAAATCTCATTCCCTTGCTCATAAAAACAAACCTCCTGACAAATGAACGAATGTCTTTTTCTATTATATATAGTATACATTATCCGCAGGATATTTTCAAGTGTTTTTTGCAGATTTTTTTGACAGCCGTCATAATTTTGTGGCAGGAGGCAAAACACTCCACCTAAGAACGTTTTGCCGCTGGGTAAATTCTATTTGCAAAAATAAGAAAAGTGTGCTATAATGTTTTCTGACAAACGTGACCGGTCGGAAAACGCCGTAAATATTCGCACGCATTATCCGCCCGAAGGCTTGGCGGAGCGCTGCTTTTCCGGCGCAGAATTTTTTGAGGAAGTTTTTATGTCTGAAGCAACTCCAAAACAAAGCAGCTATAAAAAGCTGTTTTCCAATACTATTATATTCGCAATAGGCTCGTTCAGTTCCAAAATACTGGTGCTGCTGCTGGTCAAGGTGTATACCACCTATCTGACCCCGCAGGAAATGGGTATCAACGATGTTATCACCCAGATAGCCAACTGGCTGCTGCCTATTGTTACAATGACCATAAGCGAAGCCGTTATCAGATTCGGACTTGACAAGGCTTATGACAAAAAGAATGTTTTCACTCTGGGAAATCTTATCTGCGGCTGCGGACTTGCCCTGCTGGCGATAATTCTGCCCATAGTGGCTTTATCGGGCATAGCCGACAAATATCTGAACGGATATTCCCTGCTGCTTTACGTTTATATTTTCATGTCAAGCTTGAAGCTTGTTTATTCCACCTTTGTGCGGTCGCTTGAAAAGGTCAAGCTTTTTGCAATAAACGGCATAGTCACGACCTTTTTCACCCTGTTCGGAACTATCCTGTTTATCTGCGGCTTTAAAATGGGCAACACGGGATATCTCCTTTCTATTATAGTATCCGATTTTATTTCTATTATTTTTCTCACCTTTACAGCCAAGCTGTGGAGATATTTTGATTTCAAGCATATGGACTTCGATATGCTGCGCTCAATGCTGCAATATTCCATTCCCCTTATACCTGCGCAGCTGCTGTGGCTCATCACCAACAGCTCCGACTCGTTTATGACCACTCATTATCTGGGCAGCGAATCAAACGGAATACTTTCCGCTTCATATAAAATACCAAATCTTGTGGCGACAGTTTATCTTATGTTCGGTCAGGCATGGAATATGTCGGCGATAATGGAAAACGACTCGGACGACAGAAACGAGTTTTACACAAACGTTTTTCATTTCAATCAATGCCTGCTTTATATCATGGCGGCAGGCTGTCTGCTTGTGGTCCAGCCGCTTACGGGGATATGGCTGGGAGCTGATTTTCAGGATTCGATGAAATATTCCCCCATACTGATATATTCGTCGGTGTTCTCCTGCTTTACCACATTTATGGGGTCGATATATCTTGCCGCAAAAGAAACCAAGCGCTCGCTTATTACCAGCCTTTTTTCGGGTATTATAAATGTAGGACTGAATATAATACTTATACCGAGAATAGGTCTTTACGGTCCTGCAATTTCCACCGTTGCAAGCTATGTTACCGTGTTTATCATCAGAGCCTACGATTCAAGAAAGCTTGTGCCATTCGATCTGAAAATAGGCAAGATAATAATAAACAACATCATACTGATAGCAATGGTGCTTATAAACGTGCTTCAGTTTATTTACGATACAAAAACGCTTTCTATGATAAGCCTGCCAATACTGTTCGCAGTTATAATGCTGCTGAACTTCAAGCCCCTGTGGCAGGTGGTTTTGAACATGATGCCGGCAAGGATAAAGCAGCTTATCGACCGAATAGGCACAAAGCGGCTGATAATTCTTTGCTGCGCAGCAGTAGTTTTTCTTGCGGCAGCTTATCTGACAAAGGGCTATATATTCTATTTTGTATTTATCCCCGCAGCTGCGGCAGGACTTCTGTTCAATAAAAAATACGCAGTCTACGGCGGCATCTTCGGACTGTTTCTCACAGGCTGGGGCACAGGCGGCTTTGCATTGGGAGTTATTATCGCTGCGGCGGCTATGACCGTTCCATTGTCTATTTACAGCACCGCCGCCGATTTCGTCATTACCGTCATCGCTGCCGACGCAGCAGTATTCGTGCTTGCCGGGATCTATCCTGCGCTGCTCTGCCTTATACTTGAACTGCTGGCGCTTCTGACAGTATACAGAAGACAGGTATGGGCGTTTTTAGAAAAGGTGCTGTTCAAAAAAAGGTAATTATCCGTCCCGGGGCGGATATACATATATCAAAAGACATTTCAAGCAAAAACACAAGGAGGAAGCTTTTATCATGGCTGAATTGAAATTTGAGATCACAAAACACATCGGAGTTCTTTCCGAAAACGCAAGAGGCTGGACTAAAGAACTCAACATGGTCAGCTGGAACGACAGAGAACCGAAATACGACCTGAGAGAATGGAATCCCGACCACACAAGAATGGGCAAGGGGATCACTCTTACCGAAGAGGATATCGAAACGCTGAAAGCAATACTCAACGGCGAAGAGATAGAGGACGATATCGACGAGGACGCTATACTTTAAAAATTAGAGTTTAAAAATCAAGGCAGCATCGTAAGTGACACGACTTGTTATCTGTACGATGTTGCCTTAATTAATTAACCTTTTGTAAAGAAACTTTAAAATGTTAATCTATAATCAAATGTTAATAAAATGTTCATTTCAGTCTGATATAATTTACAGGAAATATACTATGGGACGACCCAAATAAAAATAAAATCGGAGGAAAAGCACTGAATGGAACAGCACGGAATAAGCAAGCTGGATCTGAAAAGAAGAAACCGTATGCAGGTCCTTAAAATACTCAAGCAGCGGGGACCCACATCCCGTATCGACATTGCGGCAACACTGGAGCTTACAAGAGCCGCAGTTACCATTATCACCAACGAGATGATCGAGCAGGGAATAATTCAGGAGATCGGCGAATACAAGCATATAACAGAGAAGGCTCCCAGAGGAAGAAAGAAAATTCTTATCGACATAAATCACCACTACAAGTTCGCTCTGGGCGTAACTGTAGAAGAGGATATAGTCAGCGTGGGACTTTCCACCCTTGCCGGAGCGGTCCTGGACAAGCGCAACATGGTCATTGATACATCTACCGACAAGAAAGATATATACGACTATATCGAGCGTTCGATCAGAGAAGTGCTCAGCGACAACTGCCTTGAAAAGGAATCTATCCTTGGAATAGGCTTCGGAATTTTCCCCACAATGTTCACAAGACTCGGCATCGAGGTAAACGACGGCATTCCCGATTATTCAAAGATACGGGCGTTGGTGAGAAGCTATACCGAGCTTCCTCTGGTGTTTGACAACTCCGTAAAGGGCACGGCTATGGCGAATATCGACTTCCAGAAGACCAAGGATCCAAACCGTCACAACATTGCATTTTTGCAGTACGGAAACAGCATGAATTTCGTTGTTACAAATCTTAACGACCCTATCGTTTCCTACGACAACCGTACCAACTTTGTTGACAGAATAATAATCGACCCGGCTTCTCAGGAAAAGTGTACCTGCGGAAGAAAAGGCTGCGTAGAAAACGAGCTTACGCCAAAAGCCAACCTCAGAAAGATATCGGCGGTGTTCTCAAAAGAACACACTCCGTTCCTTTATCAGGCGGCAAAGGGCGACGCAAACCAGATAACATCGGAAATGGTTTATGCCGCTTTCACAAAGGGTGACGAAAGCGTTGTCAGCATAATCGACAACTCTTTGCAGCTGACTGCTGTACTGCTCAACAACCTCTACTTCTCAACCAATCCGCAGAAGCTGGTGCTTCACCACTTCAGATTCGGTCCCAGCGAGGAAGAGCTTTTCGGCAGACTGAAAGATCATGTTACCGCTATCGGAGGCTCATTTGTGGCAAGCAAGATAGAGCCGTCTATAATTGAAGACAAGCACCGCTTCCTTGCAGGCTGTGCGCTTGCGATAAGAGAGCTGTTCTTCAACAAGGGCGGATTTGATAAGGCTTAACGGATAATATTAAAGGGCGAACCTATGTGTTCGCCCTCAGTCTGTCGAAATAATATTTATTCTTAGCATAAGGGGAAGCCCTCTATCGCAGGGCTTCCCCTCTTTCAAAACAGTCCACCGGACTGTTTTGAAATTCACCCCTTTCGGAGCTCCCTACGGTTAGGGGATTTCGCTCACTGCGGTGAGCGACAAGAGGGCTCCTCGCCCTCTTGACTCCTCGCAAGCCCTTTAAAAAGGGCTTGACCCTAAACTTTAATTTTTGACACTTTTTCGACAAGCTGAGGGCGAACCTATGTGTTCGCCCTATTTTTATATATAAATACCCTTAAACAGGCTGTCGGTAACGCCGCCCCTACACAGTTTTGCTTTTTCAGAAAACCTCTTCAAAATAGATATTCATACCCATAAATTCATCAAGAGGATATTCACTCTGATTTATGCCGATGAGAAGCTTTATATACGCCGTCGGTGCGGATATTTTTCCAACGGTCCTTATGCCGCATTTCATCATCTTGTCCAGCGTGTCGTAACGATTGGGGGTATTCTTCACTCCGCAGACGTAAAGCGGTACGCCTTTTTCGGCGCACATATCCGCCAGATATGAAAAGCTCATTGCTCCGCCGTTCTCTCTCATTGAAGCCGTTGCGCTGTGATAAGGCTCGTAAAGCACTGCCCCCACACCTTCGGGTATGCGGTATGCCGAAAAATCCATGTCGGGATAGCCCTCTATCTTCAGCACACGCTTTTCAAGCTTAAAAGGCTTTTTAAGCAGCGGAGGAAATTTCTTTTCCAACATTTTTTCACTTATTCCCCTGAACTGCTCTCCGCCGTAGACCGAAAATTTATCCAGACAGGTATCCGCAGGCAACAGCCGTGTGGACAGAAAGACATCTTCATAGACCGTGAAAACTCCACGGTATTTTCCGTCAGTGATCATCTTTACTGCGCAGGTGAAATTATAAAGCCCGTTTGTACCCTTTTCGGTAAGCGGCAGATTTGCCGCCGTAAGAATTATCGGTACAGGCGAATGTCTGAACAACATTCCCACCAGCGCAGAGGTATAGGCAAGAGTGTCGCTGCCGTGAGTGATGATGACTCCCGAATAATCATTAAAATCAACGCCGCTCAGCTCGTCGGCTATGACCTGCCACTCCTTTGACGTGATGTTCTCACTGAGAACGTTCAGGATCTGTCTGCACTCAAATTCAACGCCTCTGCCGTAAATGCTTTTATACTGATCCACAAGCAGATATTTTTTCTCCCTATCCACGCTGACAATACCATCATGTACTGCGCTGCCGATAGTTCCGCCTGTGAAAAGCACAAGTATCTTTTTCATATTGGCTCAACCTCTCCAACTTTTTTGTACTTTTTATATTATCACATTAATTATCTTTTGTCAATAATTGTGCAGTATGCACAAAATACTTGAAAACTTTATGCTAAAATATGAATTGTTATACAGCAAAAAATCTGATATAATTAATATTGCATTATGCGTGTACTCTTATAATCTGAAAGGAATGTTAAACTTTATGTGGGCATATGAAAGCGTATTTTATCAGATCTATCCTCTGGGCTTCTGCGGAGCGCCGTTTGAAAACGACGGAGTGACCGAGCACAGAATATCAAAGGTCACAGAGTGGATACCTCATATTAAAGAAACGGGCTGCAACGCTATCTATTTTTCACCTGTGTTCCAGTCGGATACTCACGGCTACAACACAAGGGATTACAGCAAGATAGACTGCCGCTTAGGCACAAACGAAGACTTTGCCGAGGTCTGCCGAGAGCTTCACAAAAACGGGATCAAAGTAGTCCTTGACGGCGTTTTCAACCATGTGGGAAGAGGCTTCTGGGCTTTTCAGGACGTTCTGAAAAACAGGGAAGGCTCACGATACAAGGACTGGTTCCATATTAATTTCGGCGGAAATTCAAACTACAACGACGGTCTGTGGTACGAGGGCTGGGAGGGTCATTTTGACCTTGTAAAGCTCAATCTGCGCAATCCCGAAGTTGTTGACCACATCTTCAAGTGCATAAAGGGCTGGGTAGATGAGTTTGACATTGACGGTCTGCGCCTTGACGTTGCCTACTGCCTTGACTTTGATTTCCTCAAAAATCTGCGCAACTACTGCAAGTCGCTCAAAGAGGACTTTTTCATTCTGGGCGAGCTTCTCCATGGCGACTACTCACGCTGGGTAAATCCCGAAATGCTTGACAGCGCAACAAACTACGAGTGCTACAAGGGTCTTCATTCCAGCTTCAACAGCATGAATATGTTCGAGATATGCCACTCGCTGAAAAATCAGTTCGGTCCCGAAAACTGGTGCAGATACAGAGGAATGCATCTGCTGTGCTTTGTTGACAATCACGACGTTTCAAGAATTGCGTCGGTGCTGAAAAACGAAAAGCATCTTCCGCTTATCTATGCTCTCATGATGGGAATGCCGGGTATCCCCTGCATTTATTACGGCTCCGAGTGGGGCACAAAGGCTGATAAGAGTCAGGGCGACCCTGCGCTGAGAGTTTCCTTTGACAAGCCCGAGAGCAACGAGCTTACAGAGTGGATAGCAAAGCTTGCGCAGGCTCACAGAGAAAGCAAGGCTCTTTGCTACGGTTCGCTTGCCGTTCCCGTGCTTACCAACAAGCAGTGCATAATCGAGCGTGAATTTGAGGGTGAAAGAGTTCTTGTGGCAATAAACGCCGACGAACAGCCCTACACCGCTCACTTTGACGCTAAATGCGGCAGAGCAGTTGACCTTATCACAGGTAAAGCCCACGACTTTGGCGGAGGAAGCGAGCTGCCGCCTTATTCCGCATTCATGTGGAAATGCGAGTGCTGACGGAACATATCCGCAAAAATAACAGAATATATTTTCAGTACCGCACATTCTCCGCGCGGTACTGCTTCAAGGCAACACCGCACAACTACCGGCTAACGCCTTTGTGTACGCCTTGCTTGCATATTTTCCGTCATATTGCACTAATACTTCTTGACTAACGCAAGTTAGCCTGCGTCGTATTAGTACAATCTGACGAAAAATCTGACTGCGCAATTCGCACACAATAGCTGTGCGGTGTTGCCTTAAGGAGTGAAAACCATGATGCCTGTTTTTACAGCACAGCCGCTGCCGCAGGACATAGCCAAAAAAATATCCGGCGTGACCTACCGACCCAATCCCGATATAAAGCTTTCGGACCTGTCATATCTTACTCTCAGTTATATCGACTTTGAGGGAACAACGCAGACGGGTGAAATGATATGCAATAAAAAGCTCGCATCAGAGCTGCTTGAAATTTTCAAAGAGCTTTATGAGGCAAAGTACCCTATAGAGAAGATCCGCCTTGCCGACGAATACGGCGGTGACGACGATCTGATAATGGGGGATAACAACTCCTCCTGCTTCAACTACCGCACCATTGCCGACACAAACACGGTATCACTTCACGGTTTGGGAAGAGCGGTGGACATAAATCCGCTGTACAATCCTTATATCGTAGGCGAAAAGGTGATGCCGTCAAATGCAGCACCTTACGCCGACAGGACAAAGGATTTTCCTCACAAGATAGATGAAAACGACGTCTGCTATAAAATATTCACCCGTCACGGCTGGAAATGGGGCGGCGCATGGACAAACTCAAAGGATTATCAGCATTTTTACAAGCCCGACGGCAAGGTGAAAAGGCTGATAGCAAAGCTTCTTAAATAGAATGAAAAAAGGCGGTATTGCTTCCACTTGGGAAACAATACCGCCCTTTTTATCCCCCCAAAAAGGAGTGGGCAGCCGCAGACTGCTCCGGTAAACGAAGCGGCAGCGACTGCCCGTGAATTTTATGAAGAAAAATCAATAATGCATTATTTGGTGTTGCTCAGAGTCCATCTGAACGGAGCTATTCTCTTAGCTCTGGTGTTGTCGATATTCCAGTTGTTGAACGTGGTGTTGGGGTCGAAATATCTGTAATCGGTCTTAGCCTTGGACTTGTTAAGGCTTATTCCCACACCCGGATTGCGCTGGATTACCGCACCGATACGGTGATGCTCACGCTCATAATCAAGAATTTCCTTAGCGGTTATCATTCTTGAATCGGCAACGTTATAAATACCCTCGTATCTTCCGCTTGGAATGTTTATGATACCGTTGATAAAATCAATAAGGTTGAACACACAGCAGAATGAGAAGCCGTATTCGCCGTCTTTATAAATGTAAGCAACGTCGTCCTTGTAATCGTATACTCTGTCACGAAGATTCTGGGTATACTCAGATGTATATACAGGGGCTACTCTTGCAATAACGGGAACGGTATCCGACTTTTTGAACGCCTTCTGCATAAGCTTTTCGGAAGTGGCTTTCAGGTCAACATAGTTTGAGCTGCCCTTTTCGGGAGCGGTCTCACGAATAGGCTCTCTGCCCTTCTGCACTCCGTATATCTGCGTTGTGCTGAGCAGAATAAAATTCTTGACCATATGCTTATCAGCAGCCTCGTAAATAAACTTGTCGCAGATCTTGCTCTTCTTTATTTCAGCGTCGGTAACGTAAGGGTCTA
>JBJERD010000301.1:0-9647 GCA_051882095.1 Oscillospiraceae bacterium | reverse complement strand
GGACTGTTTTGAAAGAGGGGAAGCCCTGCGATAGAGGGCTTCCCCTTATTCTGCCAATGTTAGATTTAGAGACACAGCAAACAAAGCCTGCTGCGCCCCTATGTTTTTTCAAAGCGTTTTCCTACTTGCAAAGCTCAGCTACAACCTTGCTGATAAGCTTGCCGTCAGCCTTGCCTTTAAGCTCGCCCATGACGGTCTTCATGATAACGCCCTTGTTCTTTGTGGCGATAACGTCCCCGAACTTTTCGCTGAGCACCGCCTTTATCTCCTCTTCGCTCAACTGCTTGGGAGCAAATTCCTTGATGACGTTGAGGTTTGCAAGATACTCCTCTTTAAGATCGGCTCTTGAATCTGGGCAGGTATCATACTGCTCCTGTGCCGATTTAAGCTCTTTAAGTATCACCGACTCAACCATATCGTCAGGGATATTCTCTCTTACTCCTGCGTCGATGGCGACCTTTTTCACCGCTGCGATAAGTCCCGATATCGACTCCTTTCTGGGCTTGTCCTTAGCCTTCATGGCTGCTATCATTTCACTCTGAAGCGTTTTAAAATCCATGATCATTACTACCTTTCTGCATTTATTTGCTGAAATATTTACAATTCAATTATACCACCTGATTCAAAAAATGCAAGTGCGTTATCAGGCTCTATTCGTAAAAATCCTCTTCGTCCGTTTTCATGCCCATTTTGCTGACTTTTTTATTGAGCGCAAAGCTTATCGCCAGCGTGATAAGAATAAGACCTATCATGACCAGCACCGACTTGAACGTCAGCTGACTGAGCTGTCCGCCTATGTATGTCTGCACCGCCATTTCGGGAAAAACTCCGAACAGCGACCCCAGCAGATAAGGTCGGTAGGGCATTTCAAGAGCGCCGTGCAGCATACTTACAACGTCCCCAGGCACTACCACCACAGCCCGTGAGATATAGGAGGCGAACAGGTTGTTGTTATGACCGTAATCTATCATTTTTCTTGCCTTGGGATATTTCTGCGCCAGCGACTCAACAAGCTCAGACCCCGAAACTCTGCCAACAAGATAGGGTATGGTAAAGCTTACGCACAATCCCACAATGTTTACAAGCATGGCTATCCAGAAGGGATATATATGCCCTGCCGCAATAAAAAGCGCAGTCAGCGGAAACACCACCGACATTGATTTAAGTCCGTAAAATCCCCACAGCACAAAAGCCGCAAGAATAAGATCATCGGGGGTATACTGCAATATCTCCTCAAAGTCGTGATTTATCACAAATACAACGCAGGATATCACAATAATCACCGTAAGCACAAAGGGGGCATATTTTACAAGCCTTAAAAGCTTTTCTTTTCTGCTTTTATTGTCCACAGCGTCACCTGCTTTTTGTTCAAATTTGATTATTGTAGATTATACACTCAAAATATTATAGCCGTGTGACGAAAATATAAATTATAGCGCAAAAAACCGCCCCTTTCAGAGCGGCAGCGTTTACATATGGATATCAAATATCATCATTGCGATGTTAAAGAACACAAGTGTCGTGCAAGTATCAACAATAGTCGAAATAAGCGGAGCAGCCATAAGCGCAGGGTCCAGTCTGAGCTTTTTCGCCGCCATAGGAAGCATACAGCCTATGAGCTTTGACATTATTACCGTTGAGATTATCGCCAGACTTACTGTGACAGCCAGCTTAAGCGGGTCGTCTATCATTCCCGGAGTAATATATGCATAGGTTACATAAATTCTTATGCCGTTTACCACAGCAAGAATAACGCTTACCAGCAGGGCTATCCTGAACTCCTTGAAAACGACCTTCAGAAAATCCTTCAGCCTTATCTCTCCCAGAGACATTCCTCTGATTATCATGGTAGAGGTCTGCGAACCGCAGTTTCCGCCTGTACCCGTAAGCATCGGGATAAACGAAACAAGCAGCGGAACAGCCGCAAAAGCCGCCTCATATCTGGTAATTATGGAACCTGTTATGGTCGCCGAAAGCATCAGCACCAGCAGCCACATGATACGGTTCTTGGCGTGAGAAAACACCGATGTTTTAAAATAGGAGTCCTCACTGGGCGCCATAGCAGCCATTCGTGAAAAGTCCTCGGTATTCTCTTCCTGCATAACGTCCATAGCGTCGTCGAAGGTTACGATACCAACGATGCGGAACTCTTTATCCACAACAGGCAAAGCAAGAAAGTCATACTTTGCAAACTGAGCAGCCACAAGCTCCTTATCCTCAAGAGTGTCCACCGTAATGACGTTTGTAGACATTATATCTTCGATAAGATCGTCGTCGTCGGAGGTGAGTATATCCAGCACCGAAAGCACGCCGATTAGCCTGCGGTTTTCGGTAACATACAGCGTATAGACCGTTTCCTTGACCATTCCCAGCTGACGTATCTTTAAAAGCGCTTCCTTGACCGTCATATCCTTATTAAGATAAACATACTCGGTGGTCATTATTGAACCGGCGCTGTCTTTTGGATACTGCAATATCTGATTGATCTGCTTGCGTGTTTCGCTGTCCGTGTTTTTCAGAATACGGGAAACAACGTTTGCAGGCATTTCCTCAATGATATCTACCGTATCGTCGATAAAAAGGTCGTCAAAGACCTCGGCAAGCTCACGGTCGGTAAAGGATTCGATAAGCATCATCTGCATATCGCTGTCCATATAGGAAAAAACGTCGGCGGCTGCGTCCTTGGGCAAAAGCCTGAAAAGCAGCGGAAGATCCTTTTTGTCTACGTCGGCGTTATCGTGAAAATGCTGAAAAATATCGGCAATATCAGCCTCGTTCATATTCAGGAAGATCTCTTTAAGCACCTTGAAATTTCTTTTTTCAAGCAGCCTGATAATTGTGTCGTACATAATAAATTCCCCCTCTTAGCGCTGTGAAGCTGTACAAAAAAGCGTACAGTTACAAAGCGGCTTCAAATTTACTAATCAAACACAGATCACCCAAAAGCCTGAGCTTAAACCGTAATACAAGCAGAAGAGCTCTGTCGTATTCGGGGGGCAATCTTGTTCTGACTGGCATCGTCCACTTGTATTTCATCTCCTTCATAATATGCTCAGCGAAAAAAATCCGCAATTATTATGATACTACTTTTTTAAGCGATTGTCAATACAAAAAGTGTAAAAACTTCGCAAAAAGCAGACACACAAAAGCAGCGGTGCAGGGCTTTTTTACAACTCCTGCACCGCCGGTAAGCGCTATTCATTCAGCGTGATCTTTCCGTCCTCGCCTACGGTTATAAGTCCGTGCTCACGAGCATATTCAATGCCTGCTGCCACAGACTGCTCGATCGCTCCGCCCGTTCTTGAAAAACCGAAAAGCTTTGCGGTCTCACGCACAAGGTCTGACCGAGCCATAGCTATCTGCGTATTCATGATAAGCATTATGCCGTTGCTCAGCTCACGGGCGCAGATGTCGTCAAGACTGCGCTTTTCTCCGCCGTCGGGAATACGGCAGGCGCTGTAGCTTTCGGGGTCCTGAGAGCTGTTCCAGTAGAAATCCGAACCGTTTGAAAAGGTCGCCCTGACTTTTGCAAGGCTCAGCGCACTATCAAACACCTTGTCAACACGGCTTCCCGTTCTTGTGATCCCCCATGCGGCTATCACCTTTTTTTCGGTGTATTTACGGCTTACGGGAGCTTCCGCTTCTACAACACGGGAAATGTGATCGGCAATAGCTTTAAGGCTCTGCGGCTCATAAAAGCTTTCGGCAGTACCCATTGTTGCAAGCTGCACCGAAGCATACCTTTCGCATTTGTCCTCTATCTTTTCAGCCTCCTCACGCTGGAACTCCACAGCAAAGGCGGTTTTCGGAGCTTCACAGACTTTTTCATCGGGAGCGCTGCGGAAGCGTTCAACAGCTGCGTCGATCTCAGCTTTCAGCCTTTCCGCCGTTTTCTGCTTGTTATCCAGCCAATCGGGAGCATGAACGCTGCATACGTTCCAGCCCAGACCTTTCAGCACCTGCGGCTGCAAAATGTTCCTGTCTCTTGAAGTTGTTGCGGAGGCATTGTTTTTGCTGTCGCACATCACCGCCATTATGTATTCTGACGGCTTGTCGGGATTTACCACTCCCACATCTATCTTGTAGCCTGAGCAGCCTATGCCGCACTTTGCCGTATAGCCCAGCTTGTTTATCTCGTCGGCGACTGCCTGAGCAAAGCTTTCTCTGTCGCTGTGGGCAGTTCCGCTGCCCGCTGCAAGAGCCGACCTGCCCTTTGCGGCATATTCCAGAAAAGCTTTCAGCTGCGCAACTCCCTCAGAGCGTGTTCTCGAAAGGTCAATCTGCTCGGGGCGGATAACCGAGAACACTATCATCTCACGCCTTGCTCTGGATACCGCAACGTTAAGTCTTCTCCAGCCGCCGTCACGGTTTACAGGTCCGAAATTCATAGACACTCTGCCGTCGTTGTCGGGACCGTAGCCTATGCTGAAAAGAATAACGTCACGCTCATCGCCCTGCACGTTTTCCAGATTTTTTATAAATATAGGCTCGTACATCTCATTTGCGATCTGTTCAAGCTGAGGGTCGTTGATATAAGCCTCGGCAAGCATATCGTCTATAAGATTCTGCTGAACAAGGCTGAATGTTACAACGCCTATGCTTTGCTTTCTCAGCTTTTCGTCTTTGAGGCGGCGGATTATCTCAGCGATCACAGCCTCTGCTTCCGCTTTGTTCTGCTTGGTCTTTCCCTTATCGTAGAAGCCGTCAACATTCACCCACTTGACCTCCGAAACGATATCCGCAGGGGACGGGAATGTAAGCAGCTTGTTTTCATAGAATTTTGCGTTGCTGAACGCAATAAGGCTCTCATGCCGTGAGCGGTAATGCCACAGCAGATGCTTCTGCGGCATACCAAGTGCAAGGCAGTCATCAAGAACGCTTTCAAGATCTTCCTTATCGTAGTTTTCCTCGTCTATCTGATTTGAGGTGAAAAAGCTTGTTGGCGGCAGCTGCTTGGGGTCGCCCACCACTATTACGTTTTCTCCCCTTGCAATAGCTCCCACCGCTTCTGATGTGGGCATCTGGGAAGCCTCGTCAAAGATTACAAGGTCAAACTTTGGGAATGACGGGTCTATGTACTGTGCAACGGATATGGGGCTCATCAGCATACAAGGGCATATCCTGCGCAGAAGATTGGGTATGCTGTCAAACAGCTTTCTTATGGGTAACATTCTTCCGCCGCTGCGTATAGCCTTTTGCAGAACCGAAAGCTCCGAGCTGCCTGCCGATATTCCAGACGAGGTATCGGGAACTCTTGCCGAAAGCCTTGCGGCAAGCTCCTGAACGGTGAGACGGCTGAATTTGTCGCTTACCTGACGGTATTTTTCAAGCTTTGCGTCAAACTGCGAGCCCTGGAAGGAAGAAAGCTGCGGACTTTCAGCAAACGATGCCGAGATAACTCCTCTGCAAACGGCGCAGACAAATGCGGCGGCTATGTTTTCTTCCGTCAGCCTGCCTGAGGTGTAATCGTCAATTACTTCGCCCATGCCAAGCTCTCTCGCTTCGTCCATAAGCTTTTCAAGATTTGTCCTCTCACGCAGCAGGTCTGTTCCGCCCAGCCAGCCGTCGGCTTTGGCTGCTGCTTTTTCAAACATATTGTCTGCCGAATATATCTCGCTCATGTCGGTCTTGAATTGCTCCGAGAGCCTGTTTTCCGCCGCAGCAAGCCTGTCATGCATAACGCCGTAATCATTTACCGCCGTTTTAAGCTGCACATCTGACGGCAGCCTTTTCAGCAGCTCTGTGACCTCCGCTCTGCCTGTCGAAAGCACAGAAATATTATTTCTTATGGAATCGGACGCATGAAGCATTTCCTCCAGCCGGACAAACTGCGAATTTTCGCCGTTCCACATGGCTCCGAACACTGCGGTGACATTCTGCGGACAGCTCAGTATCTCTTTTTTCAGAGCGGCGTATTTTTCAAGCTCGTCGCATATCTCCAAAAAGTTTTGCTCTGTGACATAATCGGGAGACTTGCTGTGAAGAGCCATTTCCTTTAGCAGCTTTCTCTTGCCCAAAAGCTTCGGCAGAAACCATTTCTGCTGACAGCGCTTCCAGTCAAGCTTAGCCTGCACAGGGTCTGCCGAGAAAACGGTGCTTTCAAACTTTTCGGAAAGCTCACCGTTCAGGGCAGAAAACTCCTTGCCCTCCAACAGAAGCTTGTCTATCGCCGACCTTTCGGTAACGACAGTATCACCCGTAAAAGCTTCGGGAAGATATTCATTGTTTGCAGCAGTACTCATAATGCTGTACAATGCGCTGTGATCTCTCTGGCTTCCGCCGAAGGGTATGCCCAACTGCACGGTAAGCCTTCCGAAGCCGTCAGCAGCCGCCTTTACAGCCGCTTTGTACTCCTCCGCAGCCGCCTTGAAGCCGTCCTTTATTTCAAGGGAATATTCCTTGTTGCGGTAATCCTTCAAGGGCGAATCTGCATATCCTCCACATTCTTTTCCTGCGACGGCTATTCCCGAAATAACATCGCAGCACTTTTCGTATTTATATTTGTCCGTATTCTTTACAAACTCCTCGGAAACGGAGGTCATGTCTCTAACATCCGAAAGGCGGTCGTATTCGGTAACAGCGTCGTAAAAGGACATTCCGATGCTTCTGACACTGTGGATATCGGACATTATATCGTTCAGCTCACGCCTGAGAGCGTTAAGCTGCTCGGCAGTTTTTTCAAACTCCTCGGGAGCCTTTATACGGCTTGCCGCAAGTGCGCTGTCAAGCTGACTGAGCACCGCTCTTTTCTGCGTTTTGTTTGAATGAAGCTCAAGGCAGAAGGGTGCAAGCCCTATAGATTCAAGACGCTTCTGAACCACCGAAAGAGCAGCCATTTTCTCGGCAACGAACAGCACCGACTTGCCGTTATACAGCGCATTTGCTATCATGTTTGTGATAGTCTGTGATTTTCCTGTGCCGGGAGGTCCGTGAAGAACAAAACTTTCTCCCTTTGCTGCGGCGTAAATAGCCGAAAGCTGAGAGGAATCGCAGCTGAGCGGTACAGCCATTTCGGAGGGCAGCACCTTTTCATCAAGCTCGGCAGGGGAATATTCAACGCCGTCAGGCTGCCATTCCAGCTTGCCCGACATGATAGAGGCTACCACCTTGTTCTGCGCAAGCTCGTCGCTGCGGCTGCGTATATCGTTCCACATTATAAAACGACTGAAGGAGAACTGTCCCAGAAACGCCGTCTCGATGATATCCCAGCGTTTTCTTGACATTACTGCGTTTCTTACAGTGTTGAACACCAGCGGCAGGTCTACTCCGCTGTCGTCAAGAGGCAGAGGATTCAGTCCCGAGACGTTTATGCCGTAATTCTGCCGCAGCATTTCAATAAGGGTAATATTCATCTGCGTTTCTTCATCTCGGATACGCAGAGAATAGGATCTGTCCTGTATCTTTCTTATGATATCAACAGGCACAAGCACCAGCGGCGCATAGCGTGGACGGTCGCTTTTGTCAGTTTCAAACCACCTGAGCAGACCAAGAGCAAGATAAAGAGTGTTTGCGCCGTTTTCTTCTATGCTCACCTTAGACTGACGATGCAGCTTTTTCAGTATCCTTTCAAGCTCGGCAGGTGACAAAAATGTGCGCAGGCGCTTGTTTTTAAATTCAGCGTCGGCTATCGCTGTGATAAGATCCACTTCATTTTCTATCTCAAATATCCTGCTGTCCGACATGGAAAGAGTAATATCCTGCGGTACGGGCATGATCTTGAAATCTTCGCCGCCCGAAATATGGTCTTCAAGCACCGAAAGATCAGCCGTCATAAACTGGATATTTGACGAGCTTGGTCGGAAATTCAGCAGGCTGTTTTTAAGATTGATATCAAGCAGCTTTCGCTCCCAGATAGTCTGACGGGTAACGTCCGTAGGCTCGGAGCTGACAATACCGTGGATAGAAAGGTCTATTTCTCCCGGTGCGGAGGTTATCTCCTTTTTGTCACGCTTGCCGTAATCTATTGCCGTGAAGACACCGTTTTCAGATATTCTCACAGGCATAGGACGAATTCCGCTGCAGCGGCATCTTGTGATATCCAGAGCAAACTGAAACTCAGAAACGTCCAGCAGATTATCGTTTGCGTGTTTTACAGCAAGGTCAAAATCGGTCTTTTTTCCTGCGGTAAAATCGGTACATTCCAGCAGACATACAGCGTCTATGCCCGAAGCTATGCGCTTGGTAAGCGCCGAAACATCGTCCTCAACGCTTTCGGGAAAGGTCTCCTCCTCCAGCCACACGCCCGCAAAAGCATGACCATTGATAAACACAACAAGAGGGTGCAGTCCCACCGATTCGGCACAGGCTGCAAACAGCAGCGACAGGTCGATGCAGGTGCCGCATTTCTGCTCAAGAACCGCATAGGGCAGACGAACACGCTGACCAAAAGACTCAAAGCTGGCAGGAGGCATTGTATAAGCGATGTTTTCCTCCTGAAGAGCGGCATACAAGGCGGCAGCCTGCTTCTTGACTATGTTGGGATTTCTGGTCTGATATCCGGTAAAAGACGGGTCGCCGGTCCACTTTTTCAAATACATACTCGCCTTTGCCGCAAGCTCGGCTATCCTTGGGTGATTAGGTGTTATAAACGCAGCGGTCAGTTCAGGCATGATAAGCACTCCAAGCCACTGGTCGTAGGCAAACAGCTCAATATCTCTGTCCTCCGCAAAAAGCAACTCGTCACCGCACACCGCTTCAATATGTGCCACACAGTTCATTTTCTCGGTAAGAGAATAAAGAAAATCGGGGGACACAACAATTCGCACAGGCGATATCTCCACCGGCTTTTCAGGCTCAAGCAGCGGAATAGTCTCATGAAAAGCGGCGGCGAATTCAGGCGTAAAAGAAATGTTTATCCTCACATTTTCATATGTTTTCTGCGAATCGTTGCGCACCACAATATTTCTGAACACGGGAACATAATTCTGCTGCATGGCAAAATTAAGCTTGTTTATCATCTGACTACTGACATTAACGGGATATTCCAATTCAGACCCCTCTTTCATAACAAAATATACTAAGTATAGACAGTTTTTTCTTTATTATAGCATATACTGCACCGAAAATTCAAGCAGCAGCTTACAAAGGCATAACAAAATTTCCCCGTGATTTTTGTGCAATTTGCAGAACAAAAAGACTATACAATAAAGCCGCCCAAATAGACGGTACAGTTAGTCGCAAAGTATAAATAATTAAAGCGCAAGCACAAGCCCGACGCCAGAGGGCTTGCGAGGAGAAAGCCTTGCTCGAAAAACTCGCAAGACTTTGGGGGCGAGGAGCACTCTTGCGAAAAAAGTCTTCCTCGCAGCGGAATAAAAAAATCCGACACCACAAAATGATGTCGGATATCGCCCCGTGCGGGCTAGCACCTGGTGGACCTGAAGGGGGTCGAACCCTCGACCTCTGCGTTGCGAACGCAGCGCTCTCCCAACTGAGCTACAGGCCCAAAAGATAGACTGCGAAAGAAAAAAGCTGGCACCCCCAGTAGGAATCGAACCTACAACTAGCCCTTAGGAGGGGCTTGTTATATCCATTTAACTATAGGGGCAAAATGAAAAATATCCGCTATCAAGCAGATAACGGATAAATTGTAATGGCTCCCCAAGTTGGACTCGAACCAACGACCCTGCGGTTAACAGCCGCATGCT
>JBJERD010000300.1:0-9677 GCA_051882095.1 Oscillospiraceae bacterium | reverse complement strand
ATGAAAGAGCAGTTCGTTTCATATCTCCAGCCGGAAAACACCCGTGAAACAAAGCCTGTGGGCGACCAGCTTTATCTTCTCAACAACGCAGAATGTCCTGCCATAATGGTAGAGTGCGGATTTTTGTCCAACAGGGAGGAATCCTTGAAGCTTCAGGACGAGAATTATCAGAAGCAGATAGCCTTTACCGTTTTCACGGGGATAAGCCGTTTTTCGCAGGAGAATATGAAACAGCAATAAAACACAAAAAGTCCGCAGTTGCGGACTTTCTGTTTTGTGGAAAGGTGTATGAAATTTTAGTTGTAAGCGTTATTCCTCAGCTGCCGCCTGCTCCTCGTCAAGGTCAAGGGACACCAGCGGATTTGCCGACGAAGCTACTTTTGGCAGAACGCCGTCCCACTTGTCGATAGTCTTATACTGGATAAGGCTGTCGTTCAGTGATTCGCTCAGCTCCTTGTTTGCCTCCGCCTGAGCGGTCGCCTTTGTTTTTATTGCAGTAGCCTCTGCGTCTGCGGCGATAGTCTTTTTCTTTGCCTCAGCCTCGGCGATGACTATCTGCTCCTCCTGCTCGGTCTTGGTCTTCAACAGGTTCTGCTCTGCAACCTGCTTGGCTTCGATAGCGTTGTTGAACTCGGCGGAGAAATCAAAGTTCACGATGTTGAACTTTTCTATCTGTATGCCGTAATCGGAAACCTTGGATTCAAGCTGTTCCTTTATTTCGTTTCCCACCTGATTACGCTCTGTGATAAGCTCCTCGGCGGTGTATTTTGCGCTTACCGCTTTCATCGACTCCTGAACGGCAGGCATAAGTATTACCTGTTGATAATCTGTGCCGATGTTTTTATAAATGGAAGCCGATGAATCGTTTCTTACTCTGAAGTTTACTGCGATCTTTGAGCTTACCGTCTGCAGGTCCTTAGAAACTGCGCTTGCGTCGGCTTCATAGACCTGAATTTTGTTTGATACCACCACAAGCTTCTGAGCAAAGGGAACTTTCAGATGAAAGCCCTCCGAATAGGTGTTTTCGGATACCTTACCGAAGGTAACGATAACTCCCGTTGAGCCTGCCGGCACTATTGCAGTAGCCGATACCGCCACTATTATCGCTGCCACGGCAGCCACAACTATGCCCACTATTTTTCCTGTCTTTTTCTTGGACCCGATGTCTACTACTCTTGAATTTGTCATATTATTTTTCTCCTTTTGTTATTCGTCGTAAACTGTTGTTATCACAGGTTTTCCCTCTCTGTCAAGCAGCGGAGTAAGTCCTCCTGCTTCGCCGGCATTGCGGAAAAGATAATTCACTCCCGTTTCTCTGTCCACCCATATCTCCATTGCAGTCAGAGTTCCCTGTGTGTAAGTTCTTACAAATCTTTCGTTTTTCTTAGCCATATCAATTTCTCCTTAATCATCAAGCTGCAAATATTCCTGCTCGGTCATGCGTCGGTAATACGAAGCCCTGTAGCCCAGAATCATTATCAGCAGCACCTTTTTCAGTCGTTTTCTGCTTTCACCCTTATATTCGTCGGGAAGATTTTTCTCTATCTCCTGCGCTATCTCGTCACGGCTGTGAAGATTTTTTTCCGACATCAGGCAAAGCAGTCTGCACATCAGATTATAAAGCTGTGTATCGTGAAGAATATCGTCAGACAGGTCGTCTACATTGCCGTTGATGTAAGCCATAAGGCTTGCGATATCGTCCAGCTTCATTGTTCCTCTCAGAATGTTGATAAGCAGTATGCGCACTACCTGTCTTTCGGTATACTTTTTTCCCACCGTGGAGGACACCCAGCCTCGCTTTATCCAGTTCTGAATGGTAGAGCCTTCAAGACCCGTCAATGTTGAAAGCTGAGAAAGGGTCAGTCCGCCTGTTGCGGAAAGTATAGGCTCGATCACCGAAAAGGCGTCGTTCTGCGCTCTCTTGTCAAAGTCGAGAGCAGTTCCCGGAAGTTTGTCAAGCATAAGTTTCACCTCTTGTCCGGCAGTATCGCCGTAATAATTCATCCGTTGTCGTCTTGTTTCTTTTTTCTGTTACCGCCGCTGCGGACTACTCTCCCCAAAGCAGTCCTGCGGCTTTTCTCTTGGTTTCTATTTATTGCTTTTGTGTATTTTTCTGCACAGATATATTTCTGCGATCAGGAACACCGCCGCTAGAATAATTCCAAATATCTTCCCCCATACAAACGGACTGCTGACAGTACAAGAAACACCTAAGAACATTATAAACAAGCACAGTATCGTTACCATTGCATATCGAACAGCTTTCGGTAATTTGGGATTATTAATTAAATCTGCAATAAATGGTTCCATTGTTTTCTCCTTCCGTTATTCATTATCATCCGCAAAAATCACGTCACACCCCTTGCGGAATTTTTATCGCTTGACAGATTTTTAAGTTCTTTTCTCTCTGTCTTACGATACTATGAGTATATCACAGGTTCATGTGAACCGCAAGTCTAATCTAGTGACACTTTAAATCGAATTTTTATAAAAAATCAAAATAGCTCAATATTTCTGAATATTTCGTATTATTTCTTTGATTATCTCGCTTTTTTATGATCGGCTGCAAAAATTACCGCTGTTATGTATGAAAAAGGTACAGATAATAATATTGAAATCCGAAAAACACAATAACGGAGGTAACTTATTATGTCAGGAAATCAGCATTTATGCTTAACAGACCTGCTGGACAGAGATCCGTCCAGCAACGAATTTTTTTATTCGCTTTCCCCACGTCTGCAAAAGGAGCTTATGAACAAGGACGTAGGCACCTTTGAGGAGCTGCAAAAATGCGCAGAGCAATACCGCAGAAAAACTGCCGATCCGGCGGCTGATGAAACAGCTTACTTTAATCCGTCCTGCTCCGCCAACGATTGCACGGGGCTTATCCCAAACGGTTCAAACCGCTCTGCCGAAGACTTTGACGATTACAAGAATCTCTATCCTTTTTCAAATCCCCCAGAGGTATAAACCCAAAAATCAAAACAGCGGCTGTCAACCGTGACAGCCGCCCATGTTACATAATAAAAAAGACACGACTATTGCCGTGCCTCTTTTGTCGGTTATAATATAGAAAATATTAGCGAGCGTCCTCGGAGAAACCGCTGTCAACAAGCTCTACAAGACCTTCAACAGCTGCCTGCTCGTCTGAACCGTCAGCGATGATCCTGATAGATGTGCCGCCTACGATACCAAGAGAAAGAATACCAAGAAGGCTCTTAGCGTTTACTCTTCTCTCTTCCTTCTCGATCCAGATAGAAGACTTGAACTCGTTAGCCTTCTGAATGAAAAATGTAGCTGGACGAGCGTGAAGACCAACCTGATTCTGAACTACAACGTCTTTTACGAACATAATAATCTCTCCATTCATTAAATTTCCGAACGGCGTGCAGCCGTGCAGATGAAAGAATATAATTTACTGTTTTAATACTTATATTATACAGGACATCCCCCGATACGTCAACGCAAATTATCACCAAACGAACAAAAAAAGATGATATTTTGTAGTTTTGCCGATAATGAGTTTTCAAAAGCTATCTAACTTGTGCAAATTGCGCAATAAGCACTCAGCTCTTGTGGCACTCTGTACAAAATTATTTAACATTTGCTTGTTGAAAGCCAAAAATCAGTCTTTTTCTTTGTCAACTTTGCCCATAGCTTTAGTGATAATATACAAATCTTCTTCACTTAGTGAGTAATTTTTTAATAGCTCGGGACGCTTTGTTGCTGTGGCAATAAGCGACTGCTCATGACGCCATTTCATAATGTTGGCGTGATGTCCCGAAAGCAGCACAGGCGGCACCTTCATGCCCTGCCATTCCTCAGGACGGGTGTACTGAGGATATTCCAGCAGACCGTTATAATGGCTTTCGTCCTCATAGCAGTCGGCGCTGGCGAGAACTCCGTCCAGCATACGCACAACGCTGTCAATAAGCACAAGAGCAGGCAGCTCTCCCCCCGTAAGCACATAATCGCCTACGGATATCTCCTCGTCAACTATCTTGTCTATAACTCTGGTATCCACTCCTTCATAGTGCCCGCATAATATAAATATGCTGTCCAGCTGTGAAAGTTCCCTGCACCGCTGCTGAGTAAGTGTTTTCCCCTGAGGCGACATATATATGACGTGAGGCTGCGAGCGTGTCATATTGCATACCGACTGCCAGCAGCGGTAGATCGGCTCGCACTGCATGAGCATACCCTGTCTTTCGCTGTAAGGCGTGTCGTCCACCCTCCTGTGCTTGTCCAAGGTATAATCCCGTATGTTGTGACATTCGGCAGTAAATATATTTTTAGCCCTTGCCCTGCCGATTATACTCTGGCTAAGATAATTTTCCATCATTTCAGGAAAAAGCGTAGCAATATCTATCCGCATGATCTGTTCCTTTATATTATATAGTATTCACAAAAAACGTTATAAGTCCATAAGTCCTTCAAGAGGCTTGATTTTCATAACTCCGTTTTCGATATCAGTTTCTTTAACAACATCGGGTATGGCGGGAATGTAATACATCTTCCCCTCCGAAGACCTGACATGATAAACGTCGTTTGCGCCCGTTTCGGTAACGTCGGTGATGACCCCGTATTCCTCTCCGCTGTCGGCGTCCACCACCTTCATGGAGATAAGATCCTGCACAAAATATGCGCCCTCTTCAAGCTCCACGTCTTCCCTGTCCATATAAAGCACACGGTTTCTGAGCTTCTGCGCTTCCTCAACGGTATCCACGCCCTCTATCTTCATGACCACGATATTTTTCTGAACCCTCGACCTTACAACATTCACCGGAGTTCCGCTTTTATAATAAAGAGTGTCAAATTCACAGAGAAATTCAGGCGAATCGCACCACGGCTGCACCTTTACCTCTCCCTTTATGCCGAATACCGACACTATCTTGCCTATCTCAAGATACCGTTTCATCTGCAAAGCCTCCAAGCTGTGTTTTTGCGCCGCCTTAACTGTCCTCCGCCAAAAAGTGCGCCGCTGTTTTATTGTACCACAAAAATCTCCGCTTTTCAATAGCTAAAATCTTTTTGTATCAATTGACGAAGAATTACGGCAAAGCTTACAAAAAAACTCTTAAACAGGCGCTTTCGCAGTATTCTGAGTAAAAAAACGGACAGAATGTGTATGTTTACGAAAAATTCACAAATTACAAAAAAGTTACACGATTCAGGCTCTTTTTCAGATTTTTTAATAAAAATCCCCCCAATTTTCTGCGATTTAACAGAAAATTCACACAATGCGGAGCATATTATGTTACAATTTGTAATATATTATTGCGGCATATGGTCTCAGTCACGCCGCAAAAAAGTTTTTTGAACATTTTTACTATAAACCACTTGCAAATTCAATCATTTTTTGTTATAATGATTCTATACAGACTTTGGTTCGTCTAAAAAATTTGCAGGTAGAGGGGAATAACTTATGTCCAACAGATTATTTCAGAGCGTAGTCCATCAGATGAGAGATACGATAGATTGCACTATCGGCGTTATCGACGAAACCGCTACGATAATCGCTTGCTCAGAGCTGGCTCAGGTCGGTACCACCAACGAATTCGTGTCGCTCGATCTCAGTGATTCGCATGATATTTTCGTGCGTGACGGCTACACCTATAAGCCTTTCGGCGCACATATGAAGCCTGATTATGCTGTGTTTGTAGAAGGCACCGACGAGGTGGCGGCAAAGTATGCCAGCATTCTTGCCATTACGCTCTCCAGCATCAAGCAGTATTACGACGAAAAATATGACAGAAACAATTTCATCAAAAACGTTGTTCTCGACAACGTTCTTCCGGGCGATATACACGTCAAGGCAAGAGAGCTGCATTTCAGCTCGGATACTTCAAGAGTAGTCCTGCTCATCAGGATAATCTCTTCAAACGACGTTTCCGCTTTCGACGTTATTCAGAACCTTTTCCCCGACAAGAACAAGGATTTCGTGTTCAACATCACCGAATCGGACATCGTGCTTGTCAAGGAGGTCGCTCCAGGCGTAGAGCCTAAGGACCTTGAAAAGCTTGCCCGCTCTATTTCCGATACGCTCAGCGGCGAGTTCTATACCCGTGTCAACGTCGGTATCGGAACGGTAGTTGAGGGAGTGAGAGATCTTGCAAGATCCTTCAAGGAGGCTCAGACCGCTCTTGAAGTCGGCAAGGTGTTCGACACAGACAAGGTCATCGTTTCATACGACAATCTGGGTATCGCAAGGCTTATTTATCACCTGCCCACTACCCTGTGCGAAACGTTCCTCAAGGAGGTCTTCAAGAAGGGTTCTATAGAGTCTCTCGACCATGAAACTCTTTTTACCATTCAGAAGTTCTTTGAAAACAACCTGAACGTTTCCGAAACTTCAAGAAAGCTGTTTGTACACAGAAACACTCTTGTGTACAGACTTGAAAAAATCAAAAAGCTGACAGGTCTCGACCTGAGAGAGTTCGATCATGCCATCATCTTCAAGATCGCTCTTATGGTCAAGAAGTATTTATCCGCTAATCCGGTTAAATTCTGATGCCTGCGGCTAAGGCTATTGCTATTAAGGCGGTGTATTTTCTTTGGTAGAATTTAAGGATGTGTCCGTTACTTACGCAAGCGGCGTGGACGCATTAAATAAGGTCAATCTTAAGATCAACGACGGCGATTTTGCTTTTATCGTCGGACCCTCCGGCGCAGGCAAGTCTACTCTTATCAAGCTTGTCCTCAAGGAGATCGACGCAACATCGGGTGACGTAATTGTTAACGGCTTCAATCTGAGAAAGCTCAGAAGACGCAAGATACCTGCTCTCAGAAGAACTATAGGCGTTGTTTTTCAGGATTTCAGACTTATCCCCACAATGACGGTCTATGAAAACGTGGCGTTTGTTCTGAGAGTTATCGACGCTCCCGCAAAATACATACGCAGCAGAGTTCCTTATGTTATCAGCCTTGTGGGACTTTCTCACAAAGCAAAATCTTATCCCGGCGACCTTTCCGGCGGTGAGTGTCAGCGTGTTGCGCTGGCGAGAGCGCTGGTAAACGACCCGCAGCTTATTATTGCGGACGAGCCTACGGGAAACATCGACCCTGCTCTTTCATATGAGATAGTTGAGCTCTTAAAGGGCATCAACGAATGCGGGACCACCATACTCATGGTAACTCACGAGCATGACCTCGTGCGCTATTTCGGCGGACGTATTATCAATATCAATCACGGCAATATCGCCTTCGATGAGGTCATAGGAGGTACCAATGAAAATTAGCAGCGTCAGATACCTGATAAATCAGGGCTTGAAAAGCATTTGGACAAACAGGATGATGTCCTTTGCTTCATTCTGTATCATATTGGTCTCTCTGCTTATGGTAGGAATTTCGGTTCTTATGTCTATCAACCTGAACAGAATAATCGGCGGCATTGAGGACAAGAGCGAGGTCATCGTTCAGATAAAGGACAACATTACCGACGAGGATAAAAACGCTCTTGAAGCCAAGCTAAAAAAGCTGCCCAACGTAAATACCGTTGAGTTCTATTCCAAGGAAGAAGCATGGGAGAACATGATGAAGGATATGTCCGACGAGGAAAAGGACCTTTTCCAGTATGCGGACGATAACCCTCTCCCCGACACCTTCCGCATCACAGTAGTGGACATTCAGAAAATGACCGAGACCACTACGCAGATAGATACCTTTGAAAATGTAGAATCCACAAAATCCCCCACTGCGTTTGCCGATGTTCTTATAAGCATACAAAGAATACTTACAATAGTATCGGGAGCGATAGTTCTTGCACTTGTCATCGTTTGTCTGATAATCATTTCAAACACCACAAGAACAAGCGTGTTCGCACGCCGCAAGGAAATCAATATAATGAAATATGTGGGCGCTACAAACAGCTTTATCAGAATACCCTTCTTTGTTGAAGGAATGGTGGTAGGAATTCTCGCTGCCGGCGGCGCACTGATCCTTACCAAGTTCGCTTACGAGGGCGTGTACAATATATTCAACGACGATTTCAAGCTGTGGAATATTCTCGGAGTCAGAAATCTTTACTCATTCGACGAAATGTTCCTGCATATTACAATAGCTTACGCTGTTGCCGGAGCCCTTATCGGTGCGATCGGAACTTCGATCAGCGCAGGCAAACATCTTAAGGTGTAAGAGCTTATGCTCCCAAGCCGAAAATAACAAAAATCATGGGGCAGGCTGACAAACATATAATAGCCTGCCTTTTGAATAGGCTTTGACTGCAAGAGGCAGGCTGCCGTTTGGGTCAAGGCATGAACGTGTAAAAATTTTATGCGGTATATATATTGCCGCACCGTCTACGGAGGATAAAAAAGTGAATAAAACAGGTTTGGCAAAACGGCTGCTCGCCTGCTCTCTTGCAGTCATTACTGCAATAACAGTCATGGCAGGAGCACAGTCTCCATTACTGAATGAGGAGCCGGTCATGGCAGCAAGTCAGGAAGCTAAAGAAAAAGAAGCTGAAATCAACGCCGCTAAGGAAAAGATCGCCGCTCTGGAAGAAAAGCAGAAAGAGCTGGATCAGAAAATATCTGACACAAAGGACGACCTTTCTGCCGAAAAGGAAAATCAGGCGGCTATAGAAGAACAGATAGAAACAGTTCAGCAGACTATCCTCGCCCTTGACGAGTCTATTAAGGAGCTTGAGGGAAAGATCAAAGAGCTGAGCGACAGCATTGCCCAAAAAGAGCTTCAGATATCAAATAAGAAAAAAGAGATCGAAACAGGCGTCGACGAGTTCAAGCAGCGTATCAGAGCGATGTACGTTGCAGGAAGTGAGTCATATACCGATATTCTTATCGGCGCTTCAGATTTTTACGATATGCTGATGAAGATCGAGCTTGTAAAGCGTGTTGCCGACCACGATAATGATATGATCGACAACCTTGTTGACCTTAAAAAGCAGTTTGAGGCTGATGAAGTTGCTTTGCAGGAAGAAAAGGCTGAGTTTGAAGCAAACAAGGCAGACCTTGAAGCACAGCAGAAAAAACAGCAGGAGCAAAAGGACAAGCTTGACGTTCTGTATTCCGAAAGCCAGGCTATGATAGAAAAGCTGGAAAAGGATGAAGAGATCTATACAGCAAATCAGGAGCAGGCTCAGAAGGAACAAGACGATTTTGAAGCCGAACTGCAGCAGCTGTACAAAGAGCAGGAAGCTATAAAGCAAAAGGAAGAGGAAGAGCGTCGCCGCAAAGAAGAGGAAGCACGCAGACAGGCTGAGGAAGAAGCCCGCCGTCAGGCGGAAGAAGAGGCTCGCCGTAAGGCAGAAGAGGAAGCTGCGAAAAACCAGCAGCAGAACAACAGCGGCAATTCAGGCTCTTCAAGCGGCAATTCAGGACAGACGTCAACCGATAATTCGGATTATAACTATACCGATAAATCCATGTTCACATGGCCTGTTCCCGGATATTACTATATCTCCTCAGGCGTAGGCTGGAGATGGGGAGCTTATCATTCCGGTATAGACATCTGTTCAGCCAACGGAACTATCCGAGGCGCTAACATCTGTGCGGCTGCCGACGGAACGGTAATCAGAGTTGAAAACTATTGTCCTCACGATTACGGCAAAAACGGAAGCTGCGGCTGCGGCGGCGGATACGGAAGATACTGCATAATCGACCACGGCAACGGCTGGTGGACATTGTACGGTCACTCCGAGGGCATCCTCGTAAGCGTCG
>JBJERD010000299.1:0-9690 GCA_051882095.1 Oscillospiraceae bacterium | reverse complement strand
CTGTGGTTTTGTAGGTGTGGGCTGTTTTCGCTATCGTTTGTGTGTATGTGTCTCCACAGGAACAGGTATATGTTCTTACGCCCGTTGCGGTGCAGGTGGCTGCTTTGGTTATTTTGCTTGTGTAGCTGTGAATGTGGTTGGGGTCGAAATCATAATGGACAGCGGCTTTAGTCAGAACGGAGTTATAATCGTCGATAACAATTTTGTTCCATTGTGTTTTTGAGCCTGTGTAGTATATGTTTTTCAGGCTTGAACAGCCGTAAAACGCAGCGTAGCTAATGCTTGTAACGCTTTTGGGTATTATTATGCTTGTCAGGCTTGAACAGCCATTAAATACGGAAACGTCGATGGTTTTAATGCTGCCGGAGATAGTTACACTTGCAAGCTTTGTGCAATTGGAAAATGCGTCATTACCAATGCTCGTTACACTGCTTGGTACAGTTACGTTTGTCAGGCTTGAGCAGCCGTTAAACGCAAATCTGCCGATGCTTGTCACACTGTTTGGTATGGTTATGCTTTTCAGGTTTGCACATTCAGAAAAGGCATATTCGCCGATGCCGGTAACGCTTTTTGGTATAGATATGCTTGTCAGACTTGTGCAGCCGGAAAACGCATGAGCATCAATGTTTTTCATGCCGCTTGGTATAGCCGCACTTTTAAGGTTTGCGCAATCTGAAAATGCATAGCTGCAAATGCTTGTAACGCTGCTTGGTATGGTATATGATGTTTGGGTACTAGCTATCGGATATTGAATTAATTTTGTTTTATCCTTATTAAATAAAGCGCCGTTTGCTGATGAATAGTTTTTATTATTGGAATTCACAATTATGCTTTTCAGGCTTGTGCATCTATAAAATGCCGCATCACCAATGGATGTAACACTACTTGGTATGGTTACGCTTTTCAAGCTTGTACAGTACCAAAACGCAGAATTGCCAATACTTTTAACGCTGCTTGGTATAGTTACACTTGTTAGGTTTGAGCAGTAAGCAAATGCATTATCCCCAATGCTTGTCACGCTGTTTGGTATAGTTATGCTTGTCAGGCTTGTGCAATAGCCAAATGCCATATTGTCAATTTTTACAACGCTGTTTGGTATAGTTATGCCGGAAAGGCTGCTGCAGCCGGAAAAGGCACAGTTACCAATGATTTTCACACTGTCCGGAATAGTTACGCTTGTCAGGTAAGTGGTTTTATAAAATGCCTGACGACCGATTCTTGTAACTTTCTTTCCGTCAATAGTGTTTGGAATCGTGAGATTTTTGTTAAGACCAAAGTAATTTGTTATTTCAACAGTTCCGTCATCGAGTATAGAATAACTAAAAACTCCGTTGTTCTCTGCACTTGCTTCAATGACCGCACCCGAACCGATCTTATCCGTTACCTCCGCCGGCAGGGCGATACACCCCAGCGCCATCGCCGCCGACAAAACGCCTGCAATTAGCTTCTTCATATTGATTCCTCCATCATATAAATATACAATAATACTTAAATATATTTACATTATACATCTAACTACTGAATATTTCAATAAGGAACATCAACAAATCAATAGGATAAACTTGTGCATATAGCCAAAACGCAGCTCACCCTCTCACAAAAGTGAAATGGCAGGCTACTTTATGATCAATAAGCGTCAGCCGCTCGCCTTGACAATTTTTGCATTGTATGCTATGATAACACAAAGGCGGTGAGAAAATGAACAGCATTTGCAGAGATATATTCAAAGCGATACACGAGGGCAAATGGCTCACTATCGAATACAGAAACAAGCAGGAGTCTGTCACAAAATATTGGATAGGGATCAAAGACCTGAACGTTAATAAAAGAATGCTTGTTGTAGACGGTCTGCACCTTGGAAGTCTTAAGTGTACGGAGCTTTATGTGTATATTGATTCTATTATATCTTCTGCCGTTATTGACGGCTCGTATCAGCCTGTAAACGTAAAACTTGTTTCCGATATTCGTGATTATCCCGAAAAGTACGAAAGCATTTTCAATAACACCGCAAATCTTAAAATCCTGAATTACCTTGCCGACTGCAATAAGCTCGACTGTACGCCTTATACAACTAAATATGCTCTTATTGATAAGCTTGATATAGATAAAATCCCCGAAAATGGTCTTTCACTCTCCGGCGAGCAGTTTAAAACTATTGTTTCAAGCTTTCAGTATAAGGCTGCAAATGAAATTGAGCAAAAGAAAAACCGGTATGTCCTTCTGGCTATGAATATGCTCAGCATAAATACAAAGCAGGGTCTGTATGTTCTTGCGTACAAAAAGCTAAAGCTTGACGTTAAAAGCAGAACTCTCACTCCCGACGGCGAAGTGACAATATGCAAGGAATTTACCGTTGACGGAATAAACAAAATGACCATAAGAAAATTTCTTGACGCCGATGACTTTTATCTGCTTGAAAACTTTACCGCAAATCAAGAGATGATCAAAGACAGGATCACCGCTTCGGCCAACGGAAAGGTCAGCGTTGATGATATGCCGTATGTAATTGCAATAGGTATGAACTGTCACGTTGACCTTCAGCAAGAGTATGCGGCCATAATAGATATGTACGAGCAGGATAATGTTTCAACTCCCATAAAAGCCTTTTTCGGCGACATTACGACGCCTTCAAGGAGACGAAAGGATTATCCCATCGCTCTGCTTAACAAGAAAGTAAACCTCGACCAGCTTCTTGCAATACATAATGCTGTCAAATATCCTGTTGCGTATATTCAGGGACCTCCCGGAACAGGAAAAACAAACACGATCATCAACACAATAACCACTGCCTTTTTCAACGAAAAGACTGTTCTGTTTTCCTCATACAACAATCACCCTATAGACAGCGTATTCGCAGCTTTGTCAACTCTTGAATACAAAGGAAAGATAATTCCGTTTCCTATTCTGCGCATTGGAAATCAGAACGTAAACACGGCGGCTATCGAGTACATCAAGCAGCTCATAAGCAGAACAAAGGAGCTTACCATTTTTGACAAGACTCTTGATAAAAACAAGAATGACAAAACAGAACGCACAAAGAAATTGACAGAGCTTCTTAAAAAGCACGAAGAGCTTATTGATTTGGAAGAACGAAAAGAAACAATAAAGAAGCTTCTTAGCAGCAACAATCAGCTTAATTTTCAGGTTGACCTTAACACAAGGCAGCTTTATCAGATAGAAAAGCAAATTGCCGAAATAGGTACTGTTACAACTGAAAGTGCGCTGGAGCTTCTGGATAACGATGAAGAGGGTTTTAAAAAGTATCTGTTTTACACGTCTGCAAGGTACATAAAAAGGCTTGAAGAACCTAAATTTGACGACTTCCGTGAAATACTTTACAGGACTGACGAAGAAGGAAGGCTAAAAGCGTTTTCCGCATATCTTTCCTCTGATGAAAACATAAAAAAGCTGACGAGAGTATTTCCTGTTATAGCCACGACCTGCATTTCTGCACATAATCTCGGCGAGCCAAAGCAATATTTTGATATGTGTATTATTGATGAAGCAAGCCAGTGCAATGTTGCAATGTCGCTTGTTCCTATCATCCGTGCCGCCAACCTTATGCTTGTGGGCGACCCTCAGCAGCTTAATCCCGTTATTCTTCTTGACCCTTCGGACAATGCTGTTTTGAGAAAAAAGTATTCCGTATCAAAGGAATACGACTACATAGAAAACTCTATCTACAAAACATTTCTCGCCTGCGATTCAGTCAGCGATGAAATACTTCTCAGCTATCACTATCGCTGCGACAAGAACATTATTAACTTCAATAATAAAAAGTACTATAACGGCAGACTTAATGTAATGACCACCTCCAAAAATCCCAATCCGCTTGTATTCTGTGAAATTCCCGACGATACAACGACCTACAAGAACACTGCTCCGTATGAAGCTGAAAAGGTTGTGGAATACGCTTTGCAGAACAAGGACAAAAGCATAGGAGTAATAACGCCTTTTGCAAATCAGAAGGATTGCATCAATCAGATGCTTAAAGAAGCGGGTGTTTCAAACGTAAGCTGCGGAACTGTTCATGCATTTCAGGGAGATGAAAAGGACACAATACTGTTTTCTCTTGCCCTCACCGACAAGACGCACCAAAATACCTACGACTGGCTGAAAAACAACAAAGAGTTGATAAATGTAGCGACCTCAAGAGCCAAAGACCAGCTTATTATCCTGTCAAACAAAAAGACGCTCGAACGGCTTCATAATCCCAACGAAACAGATGATGTATACGAGCTTGTAAACTACGTCAGAACAAACGGCAAGTCTGCGGTCACGCCAAAGTCTGTAAACTCAAGAGCGCTTGGCATAAAGCCATACAGCACGGAAACGGAAGAAGCATTTCTTACGAGCCTTAACCACGCCCTTGGAAACGTACTGGGCGGCGGAAAATGCACCATAAAAAGAGAGGTTGCTATTTCACAGGTATTCAGCGAAAACCTCGCACATGAAAAGCTGTTTTACTCAGGCAGATTTGATTTTGTCGTATATGAAAAGACAGCTAAAAATCAGGAGCTTCCACTGCTTGCGATCGAGCTTGACGGAAAAGAGCATTTTGAAGATGAGATAGTAAAGCGGCGTGACAGAGCAAAAAACGAGATATGCCGAAAGCACGGTTTTGAGCTTATCCGTGTTGAAAACTCATATGCCCGAAGATACAACTTCATAAAGAACATACTTATCGACTTTTTTGCAAAGGTCAGATAAGGTCAATGGTTCATTACTACCCTGCCGGCGTAATGCTGGTGGGGTTTTTGTTTATTGGGGGATATTTAGATTGTTTTTTTCAGATGCGATTGAAGCAATAGCTTCTTCTACCCGTATACATACGAGAGCAAACCATACAAGATTTCTGTTCTGATTTTGTGCAGAGATACAAACTTTAAAAGAATTTCTTCCAAAATGGTTGTTAAAACCTCAACTTCTTACCCTATACAAGTGAGGACAACCTCTACAAATAAATCTATTACGACTTTGTTCAACCCTACAAACTTTATAAATTTTTTTAGACAAAGGGGTATCAAAACGGCGACTTCTTCCCCTATACAAGCGGGAGAAGATATTTAGCAGAAGTAATAATGAACATTTGACTGAACTGTGCAACCCTACAATAATTTTTCACGCACGCATAAAAATCATCTTTTCGTCGGCTACATTATGAAGGCAAAAGCATCTTGACAATTGAATCCCACTCAGGAGAGATACCAAGCGGAGAAGTACAGCGAAGATTGTGCAGGAGGAGCAGGAGCGTACCAGGCTTGGGAAAACGTCCTTAAGTCAAACAAGGCTTTCTGATAGGAACTGTACTGTTGTGGGGAAGACGTAAAAAGGAAAAAAGAAAAAGGAGGCTTGATAACTTGAAAAAGTTCAACTCAAAGTCCTGCGAGGAAATCATGACCACTGTGTACAAGCCCATCGAGTTTGTGGTAGACGGCTTGATTGCACAAGGTCTGTATATCTTAGCAGGCGCACCAAAGGTGGGAAAGTCCTGGCTGGCACTTGATATGTGCTTGTCGATAGCGAAAGGAGAAAAAGTTTTAGGTCAGGAAACGACTCGGGGAACTGCGCTCTATCTGTGTTTGGAAGACAGCTATGTGAGAATTCAAAACAGGCTTTATGAATTGACGGACGAGCCTGTTGAAAATCTTCACTTTGTAATTTTGTCTGACACAATCGGAAAAGGTCTTGAAGAACAGATTGAAAATTTCAAGAAAGAACATTGTGATTTAAAAGTTGTGTTCATTGACACTCTGCAAATGATTCGTGAATCAACCGATAACGGTTATGGCTCCGACTACAAAGAGCTGTCTGTTATGAAAAGTCTAGCGGACAAGCTTGAAATTGCAATCGTAGTTGTTCATCACACACGAAAGTGTTCCGACAGCGATCCGTTCAATATGATATCCGGCAGCACAGGTTTGTCGGGTTGCGTTGACGGAAGTATGGTTCTGATTGAAAACAAAAGAGGAAGTCGAAATGCAAAACTGCATTGTGTTGGACGTGACATTGAAAACCAAGAAATTAATCTTGTGTTTGAAAACAGTCGCTGGAAAGTTGTTGACGAAGCAACGGCTAAAGAACCCGACCTTTTCTCCTTCGCTGTTCATGATTTCATGCTGGAACGCAAAAATTTTAAAGGCTCTGCAACGGAGCTTGCAAATGAGCTTAGCAAAATACTTTGCAAAGAAGTTTTCGCAAACCATATCAAAAAAGAACTTATGAAACACGCTTATGAATTGCAGAGTTACGGCGTAACTTTTGAATCGAAAAGAAGCAACGGTCAGCGAGTTATTATTCTGAAATATGATTTGCAAAGTGACACCAGTGACAGTAAAAATCTTATGCCCGAAACTGTTAATTTTACTGACCCTGCTGTCACTGAAAGAAGTTCGGAATGTGTTGAAAAGCCTTTAAATACGTTGTTTGAGGGTGATAAAGAAAATCAAAAAGATAAAAATTCTACTGACCCTGTGAGCAAGGTTGCTGTCCCTGTTTGTAATTCTACTGACCCTGTTGATGAAAAAGTTTGCGAAGTAAGGTGGACAACGCTTGATGAAATTCTGAATACATCCGCAAGAAAAATCAGAAGCAAACTTGCAAGTCAACAAAAGTACCATGCGCTTCTCCACAGCGCCTACGGATTTCTTGTCAAGCACCAGTATATCGACAGCAATCCCTGTGACTTTGCCGACAGACCAAAGACTGAAAAATATCAGGCAGATTATTATAGTCGGGCGGAGCTTACAAAGCTGTTTTCGGCGGCTGAAAACTCCCCTGTCTATATCTCTGTTCTGCTTGCGGCATACTACGGTCTGCGGCGCAGCGAGGTGCTTGGCTTGAAGTGGAGCAACATTGATTTTGAGAACAAAAAAATAGCTATTGCTCACAAGGTTGTCGAGCAAAAGGTCAACGGAAAATATCAGTCTGTCGGTCACGATAAGATGAAAACCCAGTCAAGCAACCGCACTCTTCCGCTTATGCCGGAGGTGGAAACTGCTCTGCTTGAATTGCAAAAGCATCAGTCCGAGCAGCGCAGACTGTGCAGGTCTTCCTACATTCACAAGTACGACGACTATGTATGTGTTGACGAAATGGGCAAGCTTCTTCGTCCCAATTACATCTCAACACAGTTCGGAAAGCTACTGAAAGCTAACGGTTTGCGGCACATACGCTTCCATGATTTAAGACACTCATGTGCCAGCTTACAGCTTGCAAATGGTGTTCCGATGAAGGCTATTCAGGAGTGGCTTGGCCATGCAAACTACCGCACCACCGCCGATGTTTATTCTCATCTTGACTTTAAGAGCAAGGAAAAATCGGCGGAGATAATATCAAAATTACTTGCAAGCTAAAAAACAACTGCCGTCCTTTCAGAGGCGGCAGAGTACATAAAAATGTGTTGTAAATCTTTATTACCACAATGGAAATTGCAATATCCCATCGAACAATTTTGCGCATTTCTATAATTTTAGTTTATGCTAAGCGCAACGAACTATTCAGAAAAAAGCTTGTCAATAAGTCAGACCATAGCCCTTTTCCAGCCAGCAGTCATTTGTGCCGATCTGTTCAACGCTGCTGTACCACGGAGACGGAAGCTTTCCGCTGAAAACGCTGCCTCCGCAAAGAACGTCCGCTACTCCCTGACCCTCAGAACCGGGGAGATAGCACATTACAACACTGTCCCAGCTATTGTAAAGCTCGTCGTCGATTATTACGTTTCTTCCCGCCACAATGCAGGTGACGATAGGCTTTCCAAGAGCTTCGGCTTCTTTTATTGCATCCCAGTTTTCATCAAGACCAAGTGCGCCGCAGAGATTCAGGTCTTCCGTGTCTCCGTTCCATTCGGCATATGCTTGTTCTCCGACTACAAGAAGCACCATATCGGCTTTGCTTGCCTCGTTTTCATCTGTTATTACCGTGATGCCGTATTCATCCGCTTTCTCTGTAAATCCTTCAAGAATAGTAGTAACACCCTCAATATCTTTTTCGGGACTGCTGTTCCAGTCGATTGTCCAGCCGCCGCACTGCGACTGTGCATTGTCGCAGGCAGGTCCTGTAATATATACAGAGGTATTTTCTTTTATGGGCAAAATATCATTTTCATTTTTAAGAAGAACAAGACTTTCTTCAACCAGCTTTTCTGCAACGGCACGATATTCCTCAGAGCCCGTAGAATCCATTTCCGTCTTGATATTCTCGCAAAGCGGATCGTCAAATATTCCGGCGTCAAGCTTTACCTTGATTATTCTTTCAACAGCGTCATCTATCCTTTCCGATGAAATGTCGCCGTTTTTTTGCGCTTCAATAATTATCTGCATTGCCTGATCGTAATCGTCAACCTCCATAAGCATATCTATACCTGCATTTACGGAATTGATGACCTGTTCCTTATAGGGTGAAGCCGATGTATTCTGAACGGAATTCCAGTCGCTCACTATGAAGCCTTCAAAGCCCATTTCACTTTTAAGCTTTTGAATATACTCAGCATTTTCATGCATTTTCACGCCGTTAAGAGAGCTGTGACTTATCATTATAGTCTGAGCGCCTGCATCTATCTGCTCCTGATAAACCGACAACAGCTCATCTATTTCCTCATCGGATAAAACGGCGTCTCCTCTGTCGATAAGCCTTTGGACGTCGGAATTTTCACCGGTTCCGAACACAACGTTTCCGTCGGCAAAAAAATGCTTGGGACAGGCAATAACACCGCCGTCAATAAGCCCTTTTGTATATTGCGTGCTTAAATTCTTGATTATTTCCAGATCCGAGCCATAGCTTTCATATGTTCTTCCCCAACGAGGATCCACAGACTGAGCAACACATGGTGCAAAATTCCACAGCATATGGCATAGCTTTGCCTCGTCAGCTGTTATAAGTCCCATCTTGTACATAAGCTCGGGATCGTTAGCCGCTCCTAAGCCGATATTATGCGGAAAAATAACCGAATTAAGACAATAGTTCACACCATGAACATCGTCCTGTCCGTAAATATAAGGTATTCCCGACTCTGATTTGATAGCCGACTCCTGAAAGCCGTCAACGATATCCTGCCACTCATCAAAGTGAACAGACTGGTATTTCGAGAGGATGCTGCCGTAATCATTTTCCTCCATCTGATATTCCTTGACCGAATAAACCGCAGGCTGAACCATTTGAGCCGCTTTTTGTTCGATAGTCATTGAAGCGACGATCTCCTTCGCCGACATTGATGCATAAGATTTATACTTAGGCTCATCGTCTGTCTTTTCTGTATCTTCCACTGAAGAAACAGCCTGAGAATCGGCTTCGGAAACCACGGGATCCGATCGTGAAGCTTCCCCGGCATTGCCGCCGCATGATGTAGTTAATATCAAACTCGATAGAATTATTGCATACAGACTTCTTTTCACAAGTACCCCTCCGTAAAAAAGATCGTTCAGATGTTTTATTCACTACTGCTTATTATAACACGCACCGCCCCGATGGTCAAGAAAAACATCGGCGCACCCAAATCAATGCAGCACCAAGAAAGGCATTATTATCATAGGCAACACCGTGCAAAGATCGTGCGATGCAGCCTATAACAGAAAACAGGCAGATACCTCGTTGCGTGAAGTATCTGCCTGATCTTTATTTCATTGCCGACTTACTTTGTCGAAACTCATTTCGTCTTAACGCTCAGCATTGTTCCAGCCTTGCCGTAGTAGG
>JBJERD010000298.1:0-9822 GCA_051882095.1 Oscillospiraceae bacterium | reverse complement strand
GGATATGAACTCCCTTTTTTACATAAATTGCGCCTATTCCCTTTGGACCGTGAATTTTATGACCGCTCAGTGAAATAATATCAGCACACAGCTTTTTTGCCTTAACGGGAATTTTCAGATAGCCCTGCACGCAGTCGCAGTGAGTTATTACCTGCGGAAACTTCTTTTTGATTGCCGCAAAAGCCTTTTCGACAGGCATGATCCTGCCCGTTTCGTTGTTGACTAGCATACAGCTCACAAGACAAGTGTTTCCGTCCACGGCTGAAATTATGTCCTCGGCGTATATCCTGCCGTCCTCACGGGGAGAAATCCTCACCGCTTCAAAGCCGCTTTTTTCAAGCTCGTCGAAACAGGTCTGCACCGACGGATGCTCAACCGATGTGGTCACTATCCGCTTTTTGCGCTTACCCAAAGATCTTGCCGCTCCGAAGATAGCCGTGTTGCTGCTCTCGGTTGCGCCGGAGGTGAAAAATATCTCCTCCTCCAAAGCGCCTATTGACTTTGCAACAGCTTTTCTCGCAGCGCTCACAAGCCCCTCGGCTTCAACTCCCAGTCCGTGAAGCGACGACGGATTGCCGAAATGCTCCAGACCGTTTACCACCGCTTTTACGGCTTCGTCGCAGGGCTTTGTTGTTGCTGCGTTGTCAAAATATATCATTAAAATTACATTCCCTTCAAAAAGGATTTTTGCTTTACGCACTTACTTTTATTATAGCATATTTTCTGAAATAATGCAAATCCTTTAGTATATCAGGATGATTTTCAGGCATAATAATGCTGAAGCAAGAAATATATAGTACGATTATTTGTACACTATTTAATACAAGTACAATATTTCTCCCTGTTATCCATACAGTTTATCAGTACATTTTTATGTACCGATAGAATTACAAGTACATTTTTATGTACAGTTTTCAGGAGGTTCTCATGTCTGTCACAAGAAGAACTATTATAAGGATATGCTCGCTGGCAGCTGCGGCTGTAGCAGCTCTTGCAGTATGCAATGTACAGCTTATGAAGCAGAACACGGTCAATGCCCGCAATCTGGAATACTCATATCTGCGTGCCGTTGAAGACCTTTCCACCGCCGCAGACAACATCAACAACACTCTTCAGAAGGAGCTTTGCGCAGGCACAGCCGATATGCACGAAACCCTTTCGGCTCAGCTGTGGCGTGAATCCTCTGCCGCAAAAGCCGCACTTTCGCAGCTTCCTGTGGAGGAACTTCAGCTTGAAAACACCTACAAATTCCTCTCGCAGGTGGGAAACTACGCTCTTTCTATCTCCGAAAAGGTCAAGGAGGGGGAGGAGATATCTCTGGAGGAATATCAGAATCTCAAAGTTCTCCATGAATTTTCGCAGCGGCTGTGCGACGATATGTGGGAGCTTGAAAGCAGCATAACAAGCGGTGAGATCTCTCTTGCCGAGGTGGCAAATCAGGCAAAATACACGGGTGAGGACGAAAACGCTCCCACCGTGACCGAAGGTTTTGAGGATTTTGAGGAAGGCTTTGACTCCTACCCCACGCTGATTTACGACGGTCCTTTCTCAGACCACATTCTCGAAAAAACTCCACGAATGACTCAGAACGCACAAGAGGTCACACAGGAAAAGGCTCTTGAACGCTGTATGCTGGCTCTCGGAATCAATTCCACAGAGTTTACTCAAATCAGCGAGGAGGATGGAAAAATGCCCTCGTGGGTGTTCTCGGACGATAGCGGCAGCGTTACCTGCGGCGTGACCAAAAACGGAGGATATATCTCTTATTTCCTGAAAAGCCGTCAGGTCAACAGCAGCTCTATCTCCAAAGAAGAGGCTCTGGCTGCCGCCGATAAATTCCTTGAAAACTTAGGTATCGGCTCGATGACCAAGACCTACTACGAGGACTACAACGGAATAATGACGGTGAATTACGCCTACAGCGACAACGGCATCTGCTGCTACACCGACCTTGTTAAGGTGTCGGTAGCAATGGACAACGGCGAAATTCTTGATTACGACGCAAGAGGCTTTCTTGTAAATCACCAAAAGAGAGATTACAGCGATGACAGAATATCCGTACTGGACGCACAGCAAAAAGTCTCACCCATTCTTGAAGTGCTTTCACGTCAGCTTGCGGTGATTCCCTCTGACGGCACGGAAGAGCTTCTCTGCTACGAATTCAAATGCCGCACCGAGGACGACACCCATGTGCTTGTGTATGTGAACGCATACACGGGCAAGGAAGAACAGATACTCATTTTGTTTGAAAGCGAAAGCGGAACGCTCACAATGTAAAACTGAAAGGATATGATAATATGCCTGTAGAATTTTCAAACAGCAAGACCAGAGAAAACCTTATGAGAGCCTTTGCAGGCGAAAGTCAGGCTCGAAACCGCTACACCTTTGCGGAATGTCAATGCAAGACCCAGCAGCTTTATGTTCTCGCCGACCTTTTCAAGTTCACGGCGAATCAGGAAAAAGAACACGCCGAGATATTCTATAACCACCTTTCGCAGTGTGCAGGTGAAACTATTCACATTGACGGCGGCTATCCTGTGGATATCGCCGACAAAGCCGTCGATCTGCTGAAAATGGCTCACCACAACGAATACGAAGAATTCCGGGACGTTTACCCCGCTTTTGCGGCTGTCGCAAGAGAAGAAGGCTTCTCAGCCGTTGCTCAGGATTTTGAGAACATCGCAAAGATAGAAAAAACTCACGGCGACCGTTTCCACGCCTTTTACTCAATGATGCAAAACGGCACTCTCTTTCAGTCTGAAAAGCAGGAAACATGGGTGTGTCTCAACTGCGGATATATTTTTGAAGGCTCGCAGGCGCCAAAGACCTGTCCCGTCTGCCGCAAGCCGCAGGGCTATTATATCAGAATGAACATGACCCCTTGGGGTGCAAATAAGTAAACAAAAAATCGCAGCAGCTTTTCAGCCGTCTGCGATTTTCTTTTCGCTGTAAACTATCCACTTAACGTTCTCGGGCTTTACGTCGTCCAGATATTCAGAGGGTACCTTGACTACGGTAAGCCATTTGCCCACCTTGCCGTTTTTCTGTTCGGGCAGAGTCTTTTTCAGATAAATATCCATTTTTCCGTCGCCCACAACCACGTCAGATATCTCATAAACCACCTGATCCGAACCGTCCATATCGCCGTAAAGGAAAACCACATGAGCGTTAAAGCCTCCGCCGCCGTCATACTTTTTCATGTCCGACTTCATCTTAGAAAGCTCCAGCTCGTCGTTGTAGTCCTCATAATATTTGGTAAAATCCTTATAGGAAGCGAAGGTCTTTGAAAAAGGAAATGACACGTTTGCGCCGCTGTCGGCAGCATAGACCTTATACTCAAACGGCACCGACCTGCTCTGAGTATTCTGCGAGCTCAGCGAAAGCACGTGGTACTCTCCGATATAATAATCGGTGCCCTCATCTGTCAGCAGCTCGGTGATTTTTGCGCCCGATATCTCGGCACACTCGCTGCATAGCTTTTCCTCTTCATCAAGATATCTGCGCCTTATCGTAAACCTGGTCTGAGAAGTGTTTTCATTCTGATAAAAGTCTATATCCAAAGCCTCGTCAGCCGTACACACGCACACCTCGGCAGACGTTCCCAGCCGCACGGCTGATTTAAAATCCTCCCAAAGCCAAATGTTTTCTATATCTTCTCCGCTGTAAAAAACAAACCCGTTTTCTTTCGCAGCGGACCAGGTTATTTCTTCACCGTTCCAGTTTTCAAAAAACTCGGAAGTGTTGGCTGTATTTTTATTCTCCGCCGAACCGCCGATGATCCCGACAGACGACGAAACGCCATCATTCTGCCGGTTGCCGAACATATCTGAGACCGAACAGCCGCACATTAAAGCTGCCATTGCCGTGACAGCACACAAAGCTATTCTGCTTTTTGTTGACAGCAAAACCACCTCCCCGAAAAATATACACAAATAATTATACCATATTCGCAGGATTTTGTGAATACACCTTTTAATCAAAAAAACAAATACAAATTTGGTGATTTTGCAGAAAAACGCCGCCCGATAACGAGCGGCGTAATATTACCTATTATTTCTCCACAGCAAAACCGCAGGACTGACAGAATTTTGCGCCGGGTTTCAGCAGTGCGCCGCAGGCGGCACATCTTGCAGTTTCGGGAATAACTGCATTTTCGGAAACCACCTCGGTCTGAGGCTCATCGGCGTTCTGTACCTGTTCGCTTTCGGGAGCAATGTAATTGCTGTTTGTAAATTCAAAGCTGGGAGCAGTCTGGACAGGCTGCTGCACTCTTTCCACAGTAATTTCCTCACTCACGTCTTCAAGAGGCTGACGCTTCATTATCGGACATCTTACCGAAAAATCATCGGTGGCGTTTCTTCCCCACAATGAAATTCCGCAGATAAAAAGGAACACTCCCGAAACCAGCGGCAGAGCCATTATCAGAAGCCGCATTGCAAAAGCAAAATCCGCTTCACCCTCATTTATATGCTCTAAAACCGTTCTGAAAAAGTCATCATCGGTAACTGCGTGATAAACATACAGCGCAGGATAAACCGACATTGCCGCCGAGAGCAAGGTCACCGTTGCGCCGAACTCCGCTCCGATCTTCTTTTTGCGCCTGTTGACAAAGCACACCAGAAATACGATCAGCGACATTACAAGCATTATCAGCGACTTCTCATAAATTGCAATAAAGCTCTCCCAGTTATCCGCAAACAGCTTGTCCGTATGCCCGAATTCGCTGCTGTATATCTCTCTGCCTATGAATTCAAGAGCAGAGCCTGCCGCAGCCGACAGCAGCGCAATAAATGCGAACACGCAGGAAGCCGAACCTGCATCGCACAGCTTTTTCTTACAGCTTTTATTTTCTGACATAATACTATCCCTCCAATAAATCGCACACTTTACAGCTCATAAACTAATGATACAGCCTTTTCCCCTGTAATGTCAATAGGTGAAAATCAGCCATCGTGAGATGTTTTGTCGGTTTTTTTCTCCTTGTCGGGAATGATAGCCGAAGCTTTTTCCGACCCTTTCTTTGACGTACCTTTCGCTTTTGTATCCTTGACTGTTGCCGACTTTACAAAAAATCTCTTTATCAGCTTGCCGTCTTTATACTCAAACAGGAAGATGATTACCGTTATCAGAGCGCCGAATATGGAGATAAGTATTCCCATGGTGAAATAGTCGGGAGCAAATTTCATTGTTATCTTGTTCTCGCCCTTTTCAAGAGGAATAGTTATCATTGAATCAAGAGCCTTGCCCGTTTCCACAGTCTTGCCGTTTACCGTAACTACCCAGCCGTTTTCAGCGGGAATAGTTGTGAAAAGCACCAGACCCTCTTCATCAGCCGTACAAGTGCCCTCTACATAGTCGTCATCGTGTACGGTAACGTCCAGAACTCTCTTCTGAAGCAGCTGGTCAGCCCGCTCAAATGCTTCCATATCAAAGGTGTAGAACAATGCGTCGCTCCAGTAGGCTTCCTTGTCCTCGTTTGCAACAGTGATTCTTATTCTCACATCGTCGTCCTGATAGAAGCTGCCTATTTTCAGAATGGAGTAATTGTCCCCCACAAAGAACTGACCGGCATAATCCATGGTATTTGCGCCCTCAACATAATCTCTTTCAAGCTGATACCACACGTTGCAGCTGCGCTCGTATTTGGTGGGGAAATACATATAAAGGTCCGAGTCCTTATCCATTCTCACAACATAATCTATATGGCACTCGGCAATGCTCTGGTCGGCTGGATAATACTTTGTATGTCCGTCGCCCACCTCTGCGGTGAGAAGATTTTCGCTTTCGCTGTTGTGGGGCAAAACACGGGTGAAATACTGCTCTGCAGAGCTTTCCGAAACAAGCGCATTAAACACGTTGTTCTGATTTTCAAATGGATTTACGTCAGTAAGCTCCACATCGCTTATCTTAGGCGACGATACTATGCCAAGCCCCAGAGCGTAAGGGTTCTTATAGAACTTATAGGTTGCGCCCTCCTCCTCGATATGAGTGGCAAGCTTGTACTGCTCAGGAACGGAAATGCGGTTGTCACCGTACTGATCCTCTCCGTTGTCGTCCTCTTTATCCATAAGATATCTTATATCAAAAAGTGCGTCGGTAAGCAAGGTTGCACCGTCGTATTTGGTATAATGACCGCCATAGGCATAGCCAAGTCTTTGCAGAGTTTTCAGCGCAGGAGCGTTCATTGTTGAGCTTGAATGTGATATTCCGTGATAATCAGAGCCTATAGGGTCGTTTACCGTGCGGTGGAAGGTAGCCTCCATGCGGTAAAAGGGCGAATCGTCAAAATACTTAATATGCTCTACTGCGTCTCTGGTATTGCTCATATAAGGCTCATAGGAGGTATACTTGCTGTAGGCAACGTCTGCGTCGATCTTTTGCAGCGTATCCATAGTGTTCGCAAGCATTTCCAGTCCTACAAGAACGCAGATGACAATGCACACCGCTCTTGACTTTTTATACTTGCGGATAAGATAGATCATTGCAAAATAGATCGCCAGAGCTATCATAGAGAACCATATTCCCTGAATTACTCCGTGAGTTTCTTCTTCCACCGTTCTCGACTCGAATATCTGAAAATGTCCGTAGTTTTCACGCTCGCACCAGAACAGGAACACCATAAGCCCGAAGAACACTCCGCCGATCTCCTTAGGCGTGATGCCGTCAAGATTTTCAAACGCTCTGTAAGCCATAAGCAGCAAAACAAATGAAAATGCAAAAGAATAACGGAAGGGCAGCCAGTTTGGCACCTGAAAACCATGCCATGCGATATCTACAGGCTTGATATACATACTGATGAGGACTGCCAGCAAAAGCAGACCCTTGCCGGTCTTTTCCTTTATGGATATCTTTTCGTTCATGAAAAACAGCGGAACAAGCAGCAACACAGCCGAGCCGCAGAATATCATAGGCAGACCTTCGGGATAGACCGTATCATAGGTCATTGGGAAAAGCTTTGTGATAAGCGTCAGGAAATCAAACTGGGTCGCAAGTGAAAAATCAGGCTCCGAAAACTCCAGCTTGCCAAGCTTCAGAGAATTATAAACAGGTATCAGCACCGCACACGCCGCCATTATGGCAACTATCGTGGCAGCTCCGAACTGGAATATCCTCACACCTATCTTCTTGGGAAGCACACTTCCCTCTCTCGACAGACAGTAATAGATAAAGTAGCAAAGTGTAAAAAAGCCTATCATATAGCCAATATAGAAATGCGCCATGAACATCAGCGCCAGCGGTATGATATAAGGAGTCATCTTTCCCTCGTCCACAAGACGATGAACTCCCCAGCAGATAAGCGGCAGATAGATCAGTCCGTCCAGCCACATGGGGTCCATAAGCTGAACTACCATATATGACATCAGTCCGTAGCAGGTGCCAAAAACAACAAGCGAGGTGTTTCTCGGCTTGCCTGTCTTGCGCAGGAAAAACGCAAAGGTGACTGCGGCTGTTCCTATTTTCATAAGCTGCATAAGCTCGATAGCGCCGCACATACAGCTTCTTGGCATAAGACATATAAGCAGCATGAACGGGCTGGCAAGATAATAGGCGAAAATTCCGAACATCTCGCCCGAAAGGTTTCTCGACCAGTCGTATTTAAGGCTTCCCTCACCCCAGAAAGCGTCTCTCAGCGCCTCGTAATAATAAACGTACTGACCGTTCAGGTCAAGCACCAGCACCGAATTTTCGCCGAATGGATGAACCTCAAAAAGAGCGTAAGCAACATACATTATCAGCACAGGGACAGCGAAAACAAGAAAATATATTTTTTTATCCCACACAAAGCTTCTCAGCCTTGCCATCGCAGAACGCTTTTCTCCGCTTTTTAATTTACCCACGGTCATACATCCTTTTCTTTATCTTTTTTTCCTATCACATCTCTTATTATGTATCTGGGACGGCTTTTGATCTCCTCATATATCTTGGAAAGATAAAAGCCAATAACACCCAGACTGAACATTATAACGCTTGAAGTGAGCAGCTGCAGGATTATCACTGTTGAAAAACCTGCTTCCGAAATTCCCGCAAACTTGTTATAAAGGGTGTTTATGCCCAGAATTATCGAAACGATAAATGTTATAATGCCGCACACAGTTACTATCTGCAGCGGCGCAGAGGTAAACGAGGTAATGTTGTTCACCGCATATTTTATCAGCGATTTCACCGACCACTTTGACTCGCCCTCGGTACGCTCGGCGACTTCAAAGTATACTTTTTCGGTCTTGAAGCCTACCCATGTGGACATGGCTCTGAAGAATGTAAGCCTTTCGGGCATTCTGTTAAGAGCGTCCACTACCTTTCTGTCAAGCAGCTTAAAGTCGGAAGCCGCTTCCATATCAAGTCCCGATGCCTTGTTTATCAGCTTGTAGAAGAAAAGGCTCATTCCCTTGTAGATAGGATTTTCCTTGCCTCTGTCAGCCTTTCTTCCCTCAACTACGTCAACATCGTTGTTTTTCCATATCTTATACATCTCAACGATAGTCTCAGGCGGATGCTGAAGATCGCAGTCCATAAGCACGCAGGCATCACCTGCAGCAACCTCAAGTCCTGCGAAAATAGCACTTTCCTTTCCGAAGTTCCTGCTGAAATTCACAGCCACTATCCTGCTGTCGCTCTGCGCCAACTGAGAAAGCTTCTCCCACGTTTTATCCTTTGAGCCGTCGTTGACAAAAACAAGCTCGAAGTCAATATCGTTTTTGCTTAGTATGTCCGACACGACCCTGGCAGTATTCTCAACGTTGCCCTCCTCGTTATAGCTTGGAATAATAATTGAAATCATGCTGTTATCTCCTTTATATTTTTCTGTTTTTGATATCAGTCCGACGGCTCTGTCTCGTCGGCGTGTTTCATGTTAAAATCGTTTCTTATCTTATTAAAGGTAAGCCCTGTTGAAATGACGTACACTATCATGACTATTTTCGTTATCGTCTGCACCACTCCGATAACATCGCCTAAAGAGCTTCTGCTGAAAAACCTGTAAAGAATATCAAACAGCAGATTTACGGCGGTAAAGAGCATCATTCTGTTAAAGCCAATACCAAGCCTTCTGATATTGGAATTATCGTGAACAAGGTCGTCGTTTGACTTCATCATATCAATAAGCCTGCTGACAAACATATAGACCGCCGCAGCGCACAAAACTCCCGCCGCTATGCTGACCAGATTAACAGCAATACCCGACGCCTTTGTAAGCGTAACCGCAGCCACCGCCGCAGCACATACGCCGGACAGTCCCAGCAGCGTTTTCGCACTGCCTTTCAGACTGAGAAAATCCTTTCTGAAAGCGGAAATCTCGCTTATTCCCAAAAGCATAAAAATCATACCGACGGATTTCAGCAGATAGGCTGATATCCAGCTTATTTGCAGCTGAAAAACCACCAGAATATATCCCACAGTAAAAAAGTTCATGATATGCTGCGCACCGGCGCAAAACCTCCTAAGACTGAAAATGATGCAGCGCTTGCAAAAGCAGTCCCCATAGGCTCAACACGCCGCAAGAGTATAATAACTGCATTATAAATTATATTACATTTCGGCATTTATGTCAATGATTTTATAGGCTTTTCACCTAGTTTTCGGATTTTGGGCCGTGATAAAAGCAGGGCGTTCTTAAAAAAAGAGAAAAAAACTCCCGCCAAAATGACGGGAGCCAAAAAATAAAAAATTATAGGGGAGAAGCCAGTAGAAATAATCTACTGAGCTGTATATATGAAGGCTTGGGGTAAAAGCCAACATACCAAAATTAATATCAAAAGCATCAAGTCTGTTTTACCTTGTCCTTTGATGTATATATAATACCCCCGGAATGTGATGTGGGTGTGA
>JBJERD010000297.1:0-9888 GCA_051882095.1 Oscillospiraceae bacterium | reverse complement strand
CAGGGGACTGAAAATCCCCGTGTCGATGGTTCGATTCCGTCCGGAGGCACCAATTTTTCAAATGCGGATTTAGCTCATCTGGTAGAGCGCCACCTTGCCAAGGTGGAGGTAGCGAGTTCGAGCCTCGTAATCCGCTCCATATAAGGCGCTATAGCCAAGTGGTAAGGCGTAGGTCTGCAACACCTTGATCCCCGGTTCAAATCCGGGTGGCGCCTCCAGTATTAGCCCGTGAGGGTAAAATCCGACATCATTTTTGGTGTCGGATTTTTTGTTTTATCAATCAGTTAAATAATTACAGTCAGATGAAAAACTTAACGTTTCTTAACCGTTTCTTAATATCGTCAAAACATCTTGAAACTGTTTTGGGTTTGTGATATACTTTATGATGTTGAAAAACAAATATGACAGAAAGGACAGTACAACATGAATTTAAAAAAACTAAACAGGGGGTTGCTGCTTGGTGCTGTGCTGATTATCGGAACGACTTGCTACGTTGTTTATGATAACAGTAAATTCAACGATAGTAAGCCGGAGATCCGTGAAACCGTCGAGAATTATTTTCAGAATTTGTCAGCTGTAAATACAAGCGGCAAGGATGAGATCTATGATAAAGCGACTGATCTGATCAACAGCAGCTGGACATATGAAAAGCTTTCTGATGACGATTTCTATGTAACCAAGAATAATATGCTGAATGATATCAGCAGCAGCAAGGAAGATAATTCGGCAACAGGTTATATTACTGAATATGATGTATCTGTAAATAACCCTACAATCAATAAAAACGGTCCTAACGGGGCTGTAGTTTCTTTGTCGGTGGATACATATTCAGAATTCTGCGGTTCTCCTGCTGCGCTGCTCTTGGATGGCTTCATGCAGGTAGACAACGGTAATTACGACGATAGCGATTATTTATGTGATCCCGACGAAAACAAAAAGTATAAGTCTACGATCAATTATGATACGGTTTATGTATATCTGAAGCAGGTAGACGGCGAATGGAAGATAACTTCCATCGAAAATTACGGTTATGGCGAAAACACCCAGATGATAAGCGGTGGAGACGATTCTGAAGGAGGTGCTGACGATGGAGAATAATGCTTTGCTCAGTATCTCTCACCTTAATAAGTCAATGGGAAACCGTCAGATACTTCACGATATCTCATTTGAGGCTTATGCAGGCGAGGTCTTCGGTTTTCTCGGACCTAACGGAGCGGGAAAAACTACAACTATAAAAATAGTTGTAGGTCTTCTTTCGCTAGATGACGGAGAGATCTATATTGACGGCGCTGACATCAGAAAGAACTTTGAAAAGGCTATGGCAAACGTGGGCGGTATAGTTGAAAATCCTGAGATGTATAAATACATGACAGGTATGGAGAACCTTAGACAGTACGCCCGTATGAGAAACGGAGTAACACAGGAGCGCATTGACGAGGTAGTAAGCCTTGTAAAGCTTTCTAACAGGATAAATGATAAGGTTTCAAAATATTCGCTTGGTATGCGCCAGAGACTTGGTGTTGCGCAGGCGATCCTTCATCATCCCAAGCTGCTTATTCTTGACGAGCCTACTAACGGACTTGACCCTGCCGGAATAAAAGAGCTTCGTGATATTCTCAAGGAGCTTGCCCACAAGGAGCAGATATGTGTTCTGGTATCTTCTCACCTTATGTCCGAAATGGAGCTTATGTGTGACAGAGTAGGCATTATCGCAAACGGAAGAATGTTGGGAGTACATACGCTCGAAGAGATGATCTCAGCTTCCAGCGGCGATACCACAGAGTATTCTATCCATACGAGCGATCCTGTTAAAGCGCTCGGAATTATTGATGTGGCAGACAGTGACAAGAAAGTTGAAGAAAACATCATTAAGATCAAGCTTAAAACCGATACAGCCGACGAGCATATCAGCAGCATAAATAAGGCTATCATTGATGCAGGCATTAAGCTCTATACTGTTTCGGCTGCTGAAAACAAAAAGCTTGAGGATGTATTTATCCAGCTTACCGAAGACGCTCAGGGAGGTGGTCAGATTGGCTAAATTTTTCAGACTTGTTAAAAACGAATACATAAAGACTATTAAGAAGCTTTCCACAAAAATCATGCTTCTGCTTGTAGTGCTTGCAGGTGTGGGAGTGGCTGCGATCGGCGCTTTCGGAAAAAGCCAGATGAGCAATGAAGATTACTACTATTACGGCAATTACATAGCTGACTATCAATCGGAAATTGATTGGCTCGAAAAATCTAAACCCGACGGATATGAAAATGAGATAATCCTTTATCAGTATTATATAGATAATGATATCGGGTATGAAGATTTCAGAAAAGTTTATGCAGATCAGCTGACAGATTTGTTTACTGCTGATGAACTGACCAAGTATCTTGATATCTTGTTTAAAGACGGCGATTGGAAGGAGCTTTGCACTGTATTAAGGGATAATGCTTTGTCAGAAGCACAGAAGTGGGCTTTCCAGTACAGACTTGACAATGATATTCCATTTGGCGACACATGGAAAGATGATATGATCATGCAGGCAATGATGGCAAAATCCAGTATTGATTCACAGGATGAAAATAACAGCGAAAAGGATGCCGTAAAGGAAGCCGAGGACAACTATAAGATCGCTATGTACAGACTTGACAACAATATAGAGATCAATACGGCAGACAATCCTTCGCTGTTTGAGACATACGATGCCGATCAGATCAATTTCTGGACGATCTTCTATCAGTCAGCTTCTATGGTTTCTATAATCGGTCTGCTGATAATAGTTGTAGCAGGCAGCTCGGTTGCCAGCGAATTTTCTCAGGGAACTATAAAATTCCTGCTGATAAATCCGGTAAAGCGCTGGAAGATACTCATGTCAAAGTATTTCACAGTACTCACACTGGGATATATCATGCTGCTTCTGCTTTATCTTGTTATGATACCTGCGTCGGGTCTGTTTGTAGGCTTCGAGGGTATCGGGGCGCCTTATCTCTATGTTGAAGACGGTGCAGTACACAGTATGTCCAGCTTTGCTCATGCGGCTAATATTTATCTACTTAACAGTGTTGAGATAGTTGTAATGGCAACTCTTGCATTTGCGGTATCTTCATTGTTCAGAAGCTCTGCATTCTCTATCGGAATAAGCGTATTCCTGATGTTTGCCGGAAACACGATAGTTTCGCTTCTTAAAGCTTTCAATCAGGACTGGGCAAGATATCTTGTATTCTCAAATACAAATCTGGCGTCAATCGCAGAGGGCGATCCGATCTTTGCACAGCAGTCACTTACTTTTGCTTTGGTAGTGCTTGCAGCGCATATGATGGTATTCCTGCTTACTGCTTGGGACGGCTTTGTAAAAAGAGAGGTATAGTGAACTCAACAACGGGTCAGACCTATTGGTTTGCCCCGTTGTTTCTGTGTTTTAGCCACTTTTGACAGCAAAATATTTTTGAAAATCTATTGAAAATCGAGTATGACTGTGTTATAATATTTTTAAGCTGATATGCGTATCAGCTTTGCAGACAATTACAGAACAGAATTAAGGGGGATTGGTTATGAGCACAATGATGATAGTTGGTTGGGCAATTGCTTTTGTGTTTTTTATAGTTGTAGAGATCGCAACAGCAACGGCGCTTGTCTCAATATGGCTTGCATTCGGTGCGCTTATAGCAATGTTTTTTGCAATTGCAGATTTCGGCTTTGTTGCACAGCTGGCGGTATTTGTAATCTCTTCGGCTCTGCTGCTTATCGTTACTCGTCCGCTCGTACGGAAGATTCAAGGGGAAAAGTATTACACCAACTTTGAGCTTGACGTGGGAAAGACCGCTGTAGTAACCGAAAGGATAGATAATTCTATCTCAGAGGGCAGAGTGAAGCTTGACGGAACAAACTGGGCAGCACGTTCTGAGGATAACTCAATTATTGAAGAGGGTTCGGTAGTTACAGTTAAGCAGGTTGACGGTGCAAAGCTTATTGTATCAAAATAATTATTAGGTAAATCCGCCTTTCGGATTTATATAAAAAATTTTAGGAGGCAGTTATATGGATGGTTTGGTAATCGGACTGATAATTGCAATTGTTCTTATTATTGTTATTATCGGTAACATCAAGGTAGTTCCGCAGGCATATGTTTATGTAGTGGAGCGATTCGGAGCTTTTCACGCAGCTTGGGGTACAGGCTTGCACGTTACGGTACCTTTCATTGATAAGGTAGCTAAGAAGGTTTCGATCAAGGAACAGGTCGTAGACTTCAAACCGCAGTCTGTTATCACTAAGGATAACGTAACAATGCAGATCGACACGGTAGTTTTCTTCCAGATCACAAATGCAATGCAGTTTACATACGGCGTTGAAAGACCAATTTCAGCTATCGAAAATCTTACGGCAACAACACTCCGTAACATTGTCGGAGATATGGATCTTGAAGCTACTCTTACTTCAAGAGATTTTATCAACTCAAACATCACAAAGATACTTGACGAAGCTACAGACAGGTGGGGAATCAAGGTTCAGAGAGTTGAGCTTAAAAACATTCTTCCTCCCGCTGAGATCCGTGACGCCATGGAAAAGCAGATGAAGGCTGACCGTGAAAGACGTGAAAAGGTTATTCAGGCTGAGGCTGAAAAGAAATCTCAGATACTTGTTGCAGAAGGTGAGAAGGAGTCTAAGATCCTCAGAGCAGAGGCTGACAAGCAGGCTAAGATCCTTCAGGCTGACGCAAACAAGCAGCAGAAGATACTTGAAGCCGAAGGTGAAGCGCAGGCTATCGCAATGGTTCAGCAGGCTATCGCAGACAGCTTGGTAAAGCTGAATGCAGCTAACCCTAATGAGCAGGTTATCCAGCTCAAGAGCCTTGAAGCATTCGCCAAGGCTGCTGACGGCAAGGCTACTAAGATCATTATTCCAAGTGAGATACAGGGAATCGCAGGTCTTGCAGCAGGACTCAAAGGCGTTATTTCTGACGAGCCAAAGCAGTAGAAAAATAATAATAATCGAGCAGGCAGCAGCCTGCTCTTTTTTCTGTCATAAATCAAAGCTTAGCAGAATATATTGTACTAAAAGCAGAGGGGTGAGAACGTTTATGTCACGAAGAAAAAAACTGTTCGGAGGAAGAATGTCTGTGTTGACCAATACAGCAGTATCTTCGCTTGTGGGCTTTGCAGCAGTATTTATGCTTGTTTTGCTTTTTGCTTTTATTATTACTAAAATTGACGCATCCGATACGATAATATCTGTAATGACCTCGGTGGCATTATGTGTGGGAGCATATGTGGGCGGACTTGTAAGCGCTAAAAAGCGCCGTAAAAACGGTCTTTTAATGGGAGTTCTTTGCGGAGTATTCATGTTTTTTGTAATATTCGTTCTCAGCACTTTTTTTGCACAGACAGCGGAAAGTTTTTCTGCCTCAACTAAGCTTATTATGACTTTGATATTCAGTGCTGTAGGCGGAGTAGTAGGCGTTAACTCAAAAGACAGTCGGTTTTAGCTCTGCACATAAATTTTTATATTGTAGTCATTATATGTTCATAATCGGCGCGATAATATGTGCTATAATATTAGTAATCTAATTTGATGGAGGAATTACTATGAAGCATATTAAAACTATCAATAAGGCTAATCTCAAGAAAACAGCTGAAAAGGGCGGATGCGGTAAGTGTCAGGCTTCTTGTCAGTCTGCTTGCAAGACTTCATGCACAGTTGCAAATCAGAAGTGCGAGAGAGAAGCTTAATTTTTCTTTGAATTTCTTTTTTAAAGGGACATTGTATTTATGTCCCTTTAATTTTTTTGTAATTGCATGATTCGGAATTGTGAAAGGAAAGGTTTTAATAATGATACATAAGTTTAAATTGAATGGATTTAATATTCTGCTCGACGTCAACAGCGGCGGAGTGCATATTGTTGACAACCTCACTTATGATTTGCTGGATAATGTTGAGCCGCCGTTTGAGGAAAAATGTCCCGAAGCAGTTGTAAAAAAGCTGTCTAAGGCGTATGCTGCAAGCGACATAGAAGAATGTTATGAAGAAATAGTTCAGCTTTATAATGACAAAATCCTTTTCAGCGAAGATGATTATGAGAGATTTGCTCTTTCTGCTGTTGCGTCGCCAATAAAGGCTATGTGCCTGCATATTGCTCATGACTGTAACCTCAGATGTGAGTATTGCTTTGCTTCTACCGGAGATTTCGGCGAGGGAAGAAAGCTTATGGATTTTGAAACAGGTAAGAAAGCAATAGATTTCCTGATCGAAAAGTCTGCCGACAGAAAATTTCTCGAGCTGGATTTCTTTGGCGGCGAGCCTTTGATGAACTTCGACGTTGTAAAACAGATAGTGAAATATGCCCGTTCAAGAGAAGAAGAGTGCGGCAAGAAGTTCAGATTTACTATCACCACCAATGGAATGCTTCTCACCGAGGATAAAATGGGATTTATCAATGATGAGATGTCAAATGTTGTTCTTTCAATTGACGGACGAAAAGAAGTCAATGACAGAATGAGAAAGCGTGTTGACGGAACAGGCTGCTATGACAAGATAATGGAGAATTTCAAGAAGTTTGTTCCTATGCGCGGCGATAAGGATTATTATGTAAGAGGAACTTACACCAAATACAACTTGGATTTCTCAAACGATGTAATGCATTTGTATGATATGGGCTTTGACCAGATATCTGTGGAGCCTGTTATGGCGGACGCCAAAGAGCCTTATGCCATCACCGAGGGAGACCTTACAAAGATATTCAAGGAATATGAGATACTTGCCGAGAAGATACAAAAAATTCAGGACGAGGGCAAGTTCATAAACTTCTTCCACTTTATGCTTGACCTTGACCAGGGTCCATGCGCAATTAAGAGACTCAGAGGCTGCGGCTGCGGCAATGAGTACGTTGCGATAACCCCCGACGGTGATATCTATCCTTGCCACCAGTTTGTTGGAATTGAGAATTATAAAATGGGAAACCTGCATGAAGGCACCTTCAATGAAGATATGAAAAAAGTCTTCGCAGCTTCTCATGTTTACTCAAAGCCCGAATGTAAAAAGTGTTGGGCTAAATTCTATTGCAGCGGCGGCTGCAACGCCAATAATTACATCTATGCAGGCGACATACATAACGCACACAAGCTTTCCTGTCAGATACAGAAAAAACGTCTTGAATGTGCGATAATGATGAAAGCAGTAAAAATGCTTGATACTGCCGAATAAGATCAGCAGCGTTTCCAATAAATACGGAAACGCTGCTTTTTGTTAATACAGATTATAGAGCCACTTAGCCGTGAACCTGCCGAATGTTGAAAGCTTTGGATAAATGATATCGTCAGAAAGCTCTTTAAGCGCATTTCTTGCAAAATCAGCTTCATCATTAGTCATTTTGTTTTCGCTCATAAATGACTCGACCGCAAGCTCGGCAAGGCGAATAAAGCTCTTGTCAATGCCGTTTATGCCTCTGTCAGAACATTGTCTGAGCAGTTCTTCAACCGCTTGCATATCGGTGATGTTTTTGTTCGTGCCGATAGAAACAAGTGAAAGATATTTAAGATAGAATCTGTAAGCGCTTTGAATAGCTTTTGTGTTATCACTTTGACTTAGCTTTTTATGCATCTCAGAAAGGTTGTACTTTCTTCTGAGAATAATGGCTGCAATTACAGCTAACAAACCTAACAGATACGCTGCTGTTAATTTCACTAATCCTGTATTGTCGGATCCGGTACCGCCGGTGCTGCCGCTTCCACTTCCTGTTACGACGGGATCATCGGCGTTTGACGTGGTCTTTTTAGTAGTTGTAGCCTTTGCGGTGGTTGAAGCTGCTGATGTGGTCTGATTTGTGCTGCGGGAAGTTGTTGTTGTTGTGGAGCCGGTTGTCGTTGTTGTGGTAGTCTTAGTTTTTTCATATCTTGACGGGTCTTTTTCTTTATCAGTCAGATTTGGATTATCGTTGTGATAACCCGGGGTAAATTCACAAGGCACCCAGCCGATATCCTGAATAAATATCTCGCACCATGCATGAGCCGACTTATCGGTCACTGTTGCATTTGCGCTGTTTGAATCGCCGTCAAACTGTGTCGGAAGAACTACATATCCTTCTACATATCTTGCAGGAACTCCGAATTTTCGCATAAGCATTACGCCTGCTGAAGCGAAGTAAGAGCAGTAGCCCTCTTTTTGTTTAGTAAGAAAATAGTCAATAAAGTCTTCGCCTTCAGGTGTCGCTCCGGGCGTAAGAGTGTATTTATATTTTTCGTCAAAATATTCAGAGATAGATTCGATATAATATGTGATATCTTCTCCGTCAGGAAGATAAGGAACGCCATACATATATTCATCAATAATATCATTGTAAGCTTTGTCGATAGCCTCCGAGCGTACTGTGTCGGTGTAGTGGTCGCATACAAAGTCATAATACTCTGAACTGAGTTCGTCCGTTATATAGCTTCTGCTGTTTAAAAGCTTAGAAATGATATCATTCCAGTTGCTTCCGCTTTTAGACATGTTCATGAAAAGCAGAGAGTATTTTTTCTTACGAAGATTGACAAATGATTCTCTCTCAGGGCTCATTTTATCGTCGCCCTCGTTGGTATCGCTTGCATATGAAGTCATATAAGGCGCATAAACAAATTTTTTGCTCGCACCAACAACCGAAACGGATATTTCTTTATCTTCACCAAGGTCTGTAAAATAATTGTTTGCGTAATAATTATAATCCTGAACGTAGTAGTTTAATTCGTCAAATGCTTTTAACCTTGAATCTCCTTCGTCAAAGTCTATCCCTTTCCAGCGGTTGTCTTCATATTTCCCCGCAACGTAGCCTCTTAAATAAAGGGGATAATCGGGCTTTCCGGTCTGAACCTTCAAAGCGGTTGAACCGTTGAAGCTTATGCCGTCGTTCTGACCGAGAATACCGCCGTTTGTTCCTCCGACAGTTTTAACGCTGAATAGATTGAGTCCCCCGTCGTAATCATCAAACATATTCTTGACTTGATTAAACGAAAACTCGTCAACGGCTTTCGATATTTTAACTCGTGCTTCATCCATAGCATCTGTGCGGCAAAAGTTGGTAATGTTCGCAAATATAACAGGTATAAGGAAAACGACAAAGCAAAGCAGGGCGATTTCAAGAGCATAAACGGTGAAGAATTTATGTTTTGACACCTCCGAGGTAAAGTAAAATGCTTTCTTTTTTTTATGAACTGCAAATGTGTTATTTTTGCCTGCCTTATTGGTCGAGTGATTTATTATCTGAATTGAAAGAACTGTCACCCAGCAGATCACTAGTCCGATCACGCTGGCGGTGGAGGGCTTCAGCTCCCAGTACATTCCAAGCTCAAAGAACGGGAATGTGATTATAAACATAAGAGGGAAGTCCGTTCTGAAAATGCAGGCAATTGCCAATACACATACTATTATGCTTGACAGGAAAATAAAAAAGTGGGTGGCATAATAATCATAATTGTAAACGCTGATGTTTTGAAGATAAGCCCCGAAAAGAGAATTGATCTGTTTTGCTTCGGTAAGATATTGATCGACTGTTACGAAAAAACCATCAAATATGTTTGATGACAAAGAAATAAGAACTATCGTATGAAAAAAGATATAGGCGGCGCCAACAAGTTTCATCAGTTTGTTCTTGCAGCTCACTGCTGTAAAAGCCAGCGTAAGCATAAAAATGAAGAATATTATTGGTTTTAGCATTACATCAATATCAATGTATGATATTGTCATAGTCACCGTAAAAACGGCTGTAAAAAAAGCAATTAGAAACTGTATTATTTTAAAGCGGTCTTTAGTCAGTTCCTTGTTGTATGCGGCAGTAATATCACCGTCTATCATAATGCCGTTTGAACCGGCAATACCTTCATCTGTGTTTCTTCTTTTATTTTTTATATTTATCATGTTGTCACCTTGTT
>JBJERD010000296.1:0-1576 GCA_051882095.1 Oscillospiraceae bacterium | reverse complement strand
GGGGTTTAGTTTCGGAAAAAGTCCGCAGTTTCCGTTCCATTCCTTTTTAAAACGAGACGGAGAAACGCCCCACGTTTTGGTGAACGCTCTGGTAAACACCTCATGAGAATTATAGCCGTATTTTATTGCAGCGTCCAGTACGGTCATGTCGCTGTTCAACAGGTCACGACCGGCTCTTGTAAGCCTGCGCTTGGTGATGTATTCCTTCAGGCTGGTGTGAGTTACATACCGCCAAAGCTTTTGCAGCGTTGAAAGGGAACAGCAGCACGCTTTTGCGATATCTTCCTGAGTGAAATCCTCGCAGAGATTGTCCTCAATAAATTCAAGCACAGCGGCAAAAATACCAAATCCGCTATTCGGAATATGCGGCTCATTACTGTTCATTGGTGTTTCCTCCATAAAAATTCAAGTAACGTTACTTGGGCACTGCAAGCATATGATGATATGCTTACCGTTATCCCTTGATTACAGTATATCATAGTTTTAAAATCTGTGCTTGATTTTTTGAGTAAATTTTTCAAAATCAAAATATTTTTTTGCAGCGGCTTAAAAATAGTCTGCCGCTATTGAAAAAAAGATGTAAATGTGATATAATATTATGGAATATATTTTTCGGTTAGGATATGTGTTTATGAAAAGATGGAAAGTTAAAAAGGCAAATGAGCAGCTTGCCGCCGAGTTTTGCAGAAAATGCGACCTCAGCCCGCTTACTCTCAAAGTGATGACAGCCAGAGGCTGTGAGGATTTTCAGCAGATAGTAGATTTTTTCAGTGAAGCGGAGCTTTCGGACCCTTTTATGATCAAGGATATGCAGCTGGCGGTTGACGTTATCTCACAGGCGGTTGACAGCTATGAACTTATATGCGTTTACGGAGATTACGACTGCGACGGCGTTACCGCAACAGCTATTTTATACAACTACCTGGAAAGCATGGGAGCAAACGTAATGTACTTTATCCCTGAAAGAGAAGCAGGGTATGGAATGAATATGGAAGCGATCAGTGAGCTCGCCGAGAAGGGCGTTTCGCTTATCGTTACCGTCGATAACGGTATCTCGGCGCATAAAGAAGCGGACGAGATAGCAAAACTGGGAATGAAGCTTGTTATTACCGACCATCATCAGCCGTCAGAAACGCTTCCAAAGGCTGCCGCTGTGGTAAATCCCCACAGGCAGGATTGCCCCTCCATCTATAAAGACCTTGCAGGAGTCGGCGTTGCCTTGAAGCTTTGCGCCGCTCTGGACGGCGGTAACTACGATCTGATACTTGAACAGTATTCTGATATTTGCGCTCTCGGTACGGTAGCCGATATCGTTCCGCTGACCGGTGAGAACAGAACTATCGTCCGAAAAGGTCTCATGTATATGAAAAATTCGGAAAATCTCGGTCTGAATTTTCTTATTGATAAGGCAGGAGTCAACCGTGACAAGCTTAATTCGGGAGCGATTGCATTTCAGCTGTCACCCAGAATTAACGCTTCGGGACGTTTCGGCTCGCCGCTTACCGCAGTAAAGGCTCTGCTTTCTGAGGACGAAGAGGACGCCGAGAGCTATGTTGACACTCTTATGACCTTGAAT
>JBJERD010000295.1:0-1582 GCA_051882095.1 Oscillospiraceae bacterium | reverse complement strand
CCGGTGGACTGTTTTGAAAGAGGGGAAGCCCTGCGATAGAGGGCTTCCCCTTACTTTAAGCATGAATAGGTTTTTCGACAGCCTAAAGGCTGTCTTTTCATTATCAGCTGATCGAAACATATGCGGCAGGGTTGAGGTAATAGCCCTGATAGCGTATCTCAAAGTGCAGATGGTCTCCGGTGGAAAATCCCGTTGAGCCCATATGACCTATCAGGTCGCCCTGCTTGACCTCATCGCCCACCTGTACGTCCACCTCGGTGAGATGTCCGTAAAGGGTGATAAAATCATGTCCGTGGTCGATGATTATGTAATTGCCGTAGCCGTTGCCGCAGCCACAGGATTCCTCCTTGGCGTAGTCGTGAGGGCAGCTGGTGTTTGTTTTGATGACTTTGCCGCTTTCGGAGGCATGGATATCTGTTCCTTTGGCTCCCGTGATATCAAGCCCCGTATGATAAGTGCCCCAGCGCTCGCCTACTCCCGAAGAAACATAGTAGTGTCCCGGCACAGGCCATGCAAAATCGTAACGACATTCGTCCTCGGGGATATCCTCGCCGTCCATTTCACGCTGCTCCAGTCGGTCGTAGATCTTTTCAAGAGCGTTGTTTGCGGAAAGCTCGGCAGCCGCTCTCATTGTTTCGTCGGAAGAATCGCCGTAGCTTGATTTCAGTATGCCCGAAAGGTCGGCTTCAAATTTCTTGCGCTCCGCAATGTAAGCCTCGTTTTCCTCTTCAAGCTCCTTTTTCTTCTTTTCGTAAGCTTCCTTAGCCTCCTTGCTGGAGTTGTAAAGCTCGTCAAGCTCCGCCTTCTGACTTTCCAGCTCGGCGTACTGCTTGTCATATTCCGCCTGCTTTTCTTCCAGCTTTTTCAGCGCAGCCTCATACTCTTCTTTTTTCTTGACAAGACCGTCGATAAGCTTGTTATCGTGGTCTGCCACTCTTTTTACAAGCTCCACACGCATGAGAACGTCGTAAAAATCGCTGGAATTGAGCAGTATATTTGTATAGGACTCGTCGCCTGCAAGGTACATAGCTCTCAGACGCTTCTTAAAGTCCTCAACGCCTTGGTCTATCTCCTGTTTTTTTGCGTTTATCTGACGCTTGTTTGTGGTTATCTCTACCTCAAGAGCGGTTATGTAGGAGTTCAGAACGTCTATCTTTTCGTTTACTGCGTCTATTTTTTTCAGAATGCTCTTCTGCTTCTGCGCTTCTTTTTCGATATCGTCCTCAGCGTCTTTTATTTCCTTGTCAAGCCGTTCCTGTTCTTTTGATATTTCCTGTAGTTTTTCAGCATATGATGTTATGTCAAAGGATTCCGATTCGGCGCTTGTTTTGAGCGCAGGTTTTGTCAGACTGTCTGCAAAAAGTCCGCCGCTCAGCATAATTGCCGCTGCAAATGCAATAATTCGTTTGAGCGTTTTCGTTTTACTCATAAAATCATAAGACTCCCTTGTCATGAGTGTTTAAATACTATGTAGGTTGATGGCTTTTGCTGGGGTCATACATAATCGGAAGGATTAAGCGCAACTCCGTCTTTTCTTACCTCAAAATGAAGATGAGGTCCTGTGGAAAAGCCTGTAGAACCT
>JBJERD010000294.1:0-1590 GCA_051882095.1 Oscillospiraceae bacterium | reverse complement strand
CGATTTTTATTCGGTGGTGTGGAATGAAAACGCTGCGGAGGAATATACGCAGGCTGTTGTCAGGAACATTGCAGCATACAAGCATTTGCAGCTTGAAGCAGATACCATATATTTCGGCGGCGGAACGCCCTCTCTGCTGACGGGGGAGCAGCTTGGTCGGATAATTGCTGCCTGCGATAACAGCTTTTCGCTCAGAGCGCCCGAAATTACGGTGGAGTGCAATCCTTCATCGGCGGATATTCACAAGCTGAGAGAATACAAGGCTTCGGGAGTGAACAGGCTTTCCTTTGGGGTACAGTCGGCTGACGACAAAAGCCTTCAATGGCTTGGCAGGCTGCACGATTTTGAGGGAGCGCAAAAGGCGGTAGAGTCGGCGGCTCGGGTGGGCTTTGAGAACATCTCCTGCGATCTGATGCTGGGTCTTAAAGGTCAGACGGAAAGGTCGCTTCGGGAGGATATTCTGCGTATCACGGGACTGCCTATTAGCCATGTTTCGGCGTATATGCTGAAAATAGAGGAGGGCACGGCGTTTGACTGCGAAAGCGTCAGGTCTGCGGCGGCTGACGAGGATACGATGTGCAGTCTTTATCTTGAAGCGGTAAAGCAGCTTGAAGAGCTGGGATTTATGCAGTATGAGATATCAAACTTTGCCAAGGACGGCAGGGAGAGCAGGCATAACAACAAATACTGGCAGGGAGAGGAGTATCTCGGCTTCGGTCCTGCCGCACACTCTTATTTCGCAGGGCAGAGGTTTTGCTGTCCGCCAAGCATCAGGGATTTTATTGATTCGGATATTCAGCAAAGGATAATTACGGATGAAGCTCCCGACAAGGCGGAGGAATACATTATGCTGGGGCTGCGGCTGAAAAAGGGGATATCGCTTAAAAGAGCGGAGGAGCTTTTCGGAAAAGAAGCGGTCCGGAGAATGAAAAGCAAGGCTCTTGAATGGCGCAAGCACGGTCTTTGCAGGCTTGACGGGGATAATTTAAGTCTCACTCCCCAAGGGTTTCTTGTTTCAAACGAGATAATCGTGAGGTTGCTGGAGGAGCAGTAGTAAATGTGTCCAAATAAGTGGCTGCTTCATTGTGCAGATATACAAAAGCTATAAAAAATATTGCGGAATATGGCGAAAAATGATATTATATATTTAAGTATATGATTTCAATTATCAAGCCATAACACATTTTGTAAAGAGGAGTTTTTATGAAAAAACTATTATTGACGGCAGTTTTGCTGACGTTGTCCGTATCGCTTTGCAGCTGCGGAAAGTCTGACGGCGGCAATGAGATAGCCGTTCCTATTCTTGAAACGAAAAAAACCGAATACAGGACCGCAACTGCCGAGATAAAGGATATTTCTCAGAAGTATTATCAGAGCGGAAGCTATTCTTATCCCTATTATGAGTTCGTGTCATTCAAGGCAAGCGGACAGATAGAGTCTATCGACGTGGAGTCGGGGGACGACGTTAAAAAGGGAGATCTGCTTTGCACTCTTAACAGCGACTCGGTGAAGGATCAGCTTGACGAAAAGAAGATCTATCTGGATCAGGCGAAGAAGACTCTTGATACCTTGCAGAAAAACAAAGGCTCT
>JBJERD010000293.1:0-10086 GCA_051882095.1 Oscillospiraceae bacterium | reverse complement strand
CACGAAGACCTATTTCTTCCTGTACGACAAAAGCAAAATAAGCGTCATATTCAAGTCCTTCGTCGATAAGCGCAAGCATGACAGCGCAGCCTGCACGGTCGTCTATCGCTTTGCCTTTTATAAAGCCGTCACCGAAGCTTACAAATTCGCTTACAAACGAAACGCTGTCGCCAAGCCTTACAAGCTTTTGCGCCTCGTCTTTTGAGTCAACGCCAATATCTACGCACATTTTGTCAAAGGTAACAGCCTTTTTGCGCTCTTCGGCAGTCAGATTATGAACAGCCTTTCCGCCGACCACACCATGAACACCCTCGCCGACTCTAACTCGCCTGCCGAAAGCCACTCTCGGGTCAATTCCGCCCACAGGAGATATCTTTAGCGTTCCGTCCTCGTTGATATAAGTAACGATAAACCCTACCTCGTCCATATGAGCGGATATCATTAGCTTTTTATCGGAAGCTCTCTTGCCCTTGACAAAAGCAATGACGTTACCCAGATTATCTACCGAATATTCCACCTTATCCTTTATGCGTGAAATAATATACTCTCTTACTCTGCCCTCATCGCCGGAAATGCCGTCAAGCAAGCAGAGATTTTCCAATTCTTTTATTAAGCTGAATTTTTCAGTTGCCTGCATTGCTTCTACCTCGCATTTTCTATAAAAGCTGCAATGAGTTTTGCAGTATTTTCGATGTCATCCATATCTATTATCTCAACAGGAGTATGCATATGCTTTTCGGGAACGGAAACAGTAACGGTCATAACTCCGCTTTGTGAAATTCCGATCACATCGGCATCGGTTCCCGTTTTGCCGCTCATTATCTCCTGCTGATATGGGATATTGTTTTCTTCGGCAATTCGTATCATGTCGTCAGACATTTTTCTCGACAGCGATGGTGCAATGCCTATCATGGGTCCTTTACCCAGTCTGCCGCAGTCCTCGTCACTCTCGCTGTGAGTTTTAGCAAAAGAAACATCAACAACTATCGCCATATCGGCGGAAACAGAAAATGCTCCCGTTGCAGCTCCTCTTTCGCCAACTTCCTCCTGTGATGAAAACATAGCGGCAATATTATATGGACATGATTTTCCCTTTAGCATTTCAAGAGCACGGATAACAGCCGCCACGCCTGCTCTGTTGTCAAGCGCTTTTGAAGTTACTCTGCTGCCCTGCAGCTTTTCAAGACTGTTTTCGATGAGAACTCTGTCGCCGAAACAAACCGTTTTTTCGGCTTGTTCTTTAGTCATGCCGATGTCTATAAAAACATCGGCTGTTTCAGGCACAGAAGAATTATCCTTCTCAAGATGAGGAGGAGTTGAGGTTATAATTCCCGTTAGCCTTTCTTTCCCCAGAACCGTCACCTGCTGGGCAAGCAGTACTCTGTTATCAAGACCGCCGCAGCCCGAAACTTTCAGAAAGCCGTCATCGGTAATATATGTGACGATCATTCCTATCTCATCTATGTGAGCGTCCAGCAGTATCGTGGGCTTGTTTTCGTCAAAGTGTTCAGCCTTGCAAAAAAGAGTTCCCGAACATTCTGATATCTCGGCACAACAGCCTATTCTTTTGATTACATCCGCAGTCGCCTCACAAGCTTCTCCCTCGCTGCCGGAAACTCCCGAAGCAGAAGTAAGCTCAGATAATATTTCAAATGTGTTCATTACAGAAAACCTTCTTAAAATCAAAGTTCGTTAACAAGCTGCTTGAAGTGATTGCCTCTTTCTTCAAACATTCTGTACATATCAAAGCTTGCGCAGGCAGGCGAAAGTGATACGATATCGCCCTCTACAGCGTTTTCGTAAGCTGTGCGGACAGCCTCCTGCATATTCTTAACTCTGAAAATTTTCAGTCCGCTGCCCTCGAATTTATCGGAAGCCATTACAGCGTCCTGAATTTTCTGAGCAGTTTCGCCCATTAAGATCAAGATCTTTGCCTTTTCACAAATAGCGTCAGCCATAGGCTCAAATGATATACCCTTATCTGAGCCGCCCTGTATCAGAATCTGCTTTTGGTCAAACGAAGCAAGACAAGCCAGAACTCTTGTGGGGCTGGAAGCTATTGAATTGTTATAATACTTTACTCCGTCAAGCTCTCTTACAAACTCTATTCTGTGCTCAACACCGCCGAATTCCTTAGCGATCTTTGCAACAGTTTCGGGCTTTACTTCTCCCCATGTTGCAGCTATTGCTGTAAGATAATTTTCCACATTGTGCATACCGGGAATACGGATATCCTTCATATTAACAAATTTGGTGATATTGCCGTGGTCGTTATAGCAAAGCATACCGTCCTCTCTGAGAAAGCTGCCCTTTTCGACCTTAACTCTTCTGCTGAAATATGAAAGTTCTCCTCTTGCAAGCTCATTCAGATCTCTAGCGGTCTCGTTGTCATAGCTGAGAACAGTTCTTGAAAAAGCGTTCTGATGACAGATAAGATTGCATTTTGACTGGATGTATTCCTCCATAGTTCCATGAACGTTAAGGTGATTTGGGGTAATATTTGTTATTACAGCCACGTCGGGAGAACGTCTCATGGAAATAAGCTGAAAGCTTGAAAGCTCAACGACCGCAACGTCTGTTTCGGAAATCGTTTCTACTATCGGCAGCAGCGCCTTGCCTATATTTCCGCCGATATGTACACGTTTGCCCTCGGCTTTTAAAAATTCGCTGATGAGAGTTGTTGTGGTTGTCTTTCCGTCGGAACCCGTAATTCCGTATATCTTGCACGGACACAGGTCGAAAAAGACCTCCATTTCCGATGTTATCACTATTCCCGATTTTCTTGCTCTTGTAAGAGTTTCATCGTTATAATACATACCTGGCGTTCTGAAAACTACATCGCAGTTAAATATCTCGTCAAGATATTTCTCGCCAAGTGAAAACTCAGCTCCTCTGGCAGAAAGCTCTTCATAAAGGTCGGGGTCAAAATGATCCTCGTCCTTTTTGTCGCATACTACCACATTTATTCCTTTGGAAAGAAAAAGCTTTATAAGGTCGGTATGGCTAACACCCGTGCCGATAAAAGCTACACGCTTGTTTTTGATGTCGGTAAAAAACCTCTGTGCCTTTGTCATGATATATTACTCCTTACTTTATAGGTTGTCATTTCACATCTGATAAATGATAATTATGCTCTGCACATAATAATTCTATTATATTATATATCAAATCTCGGCAAAACGCAAGTGCTTTTCAAAGATATTTAAAGCCAAAGGATACAGCAATCGTTTTCATAAATATTGTTGTATAAATACTGCTGAAAATACATACAGGTTTTTGTGTAATAATATGAATAATATTAAATTTTACTGAAGAGTATTGTAAAAGCAGCGAAAATAAAGTATAATATATGTGTATTACTGAAAATTCTTTTATCGGAGGTTGCGGTATGGAAAGCTCAAACACTAAAAAAATCTTATTTGATACTCAGACGAGAGTTGCACCTTTGGGTCTTATCGCCATGGACGGCGCTAAGGAGCTTGGTGCAAAGATCAATGATTATCTTGTCCGTTGGGGTAAGGATCAGGGAATTGAAAAGGATTCCTATCTCATTGAAACAGACTGCCCAAGATTTTCTTCGGGTGACGGAAAAGGTCTTATCAAATCAACCGTCAGAGGCAACGATCTGTTTATTCTCTGTGATGTAGGCAATTACAGCTGCAAGTATAACTACTTCGGACAGGAAAACTCCATGTCGCCTGACGACCATTATCAGGATCTTAAAAGGATCATTCAGGCTGCAAGCGGAAAAGCACACAGAATAAATGTTATAATGCCTTCACTTTACGGCGGACGTCAGCACAGAAGAAATTACCGTGAATCTCTTGACTGCGCCGTTGCTTTGCAGGAGCTTGAAGCTATGGGCGTTGAAAACATTCTCACATTCGACGCTCACGACCCAAGAGTTCAGAACGCCGTTCCGCTTATGGGATTTGATAACATCATTCCTTCGTATCAGGTGCTTAAAGCGATGTTCCACAGCATTGACGGCTTCAAACCCGACAAGGAGCATTTCATGATCGTATCTCCCGATGAAGGCGCTATCAACAGAAATATGTATTACGCTTCCGTACTTGGCGTTGACCTTGGAATGTTCTACAAGCGCCGTGATTATTCGGTGGTTGTAAACGGTCGAAATCCTATCGTTGCTCATGAATATCTCGGCAACGACGTTGCAGGCAAGGATGTTTTCATTGCAGACGATATCATATCATCGGGCGAATCAATGCTTGATATCGCTGTTGAGCTTAAAAAGCGCAAGGCTAACAAGATCTACTGTTATGCTACCTATGCTATATTCACAAACGGTCTCGAAAGCTTTGACAAGGCTTATGCCGACGGCATCATTGACGGCGTATTCGGCACAAACCTCACCTACCGCACACCTGAGCTTCTTAACAGAACATGGTTCCATGAGGTTGACTGCGCTAAGTATATTTCATACTTTATCGCTTCGCTCAATCACGATCTGTCGATCTCAAAAATCATTGATCCTCATCAGAAGATACAGGCTTTGCTTGATGAATACAATATAAGTAAATAATTCACAGGGCGGATAGTTTTTCCGCCCTTTTATATTCGAGGTGATCTTATGGTATATGCAGGAATAGTAGCCGGCGGCACAGGCACAAGAATGGGTGCTGACATTCCAAAGCAGTTTCTTGACATCGGGGGCAAGCCCATAATCATACACACTATCGAGAAATTTCTTGATGTAGAGCAAATAGACTATGTTCTGACAGCAGTTCATCCCGATTGGGTCGAGTACACCAAAAAGCTGACAGATGAATATTTCGGCAAGGACACAAGGGTGATAATCACAGTCGGCGGCAGCGACAGAAATACTACAGTATTTAATATCATAGATAAGATCAATGCAGACTTTGGTTTGAATGAGGAAGATATTATTCTCACCCACGACGCAGTAAGACCGTTTGTTACAGAAAAAATAATCTGCGATAACATTGACTGTGCGAAAAATCATTATGCCTGCACCACCGCAGTGGCTGCCGTGGATACTATCCTGCAAAGCTTTGACGGCAGAACGATAGCTTCTGCGCCGCCAAGAGATCAGATGTTTCACGCTCAGACGCCGCAGAGCTTCAACATCAAAAAGCTTATCGCAGCATATGACGCTCTCTCTGATGAAAAAAAGCTTATTCTTACCGATACTTGCAGTATCTTCACCGTGCAAAAGCTTCCCGTTCAGATAGTAAACGGAGATGTCAGCAACATAAAAATCACAACTCCCCATGATATGAAGCTGGCGGAAGTGCTTATATGATATGACAAACGGACCGCTTTTTATGCAGCGATCCGTTTTCTTTTTACATATTCAAAATTCTTGTCTTCTCTGAACATCTTCCAGCGCAAAAGGTCATCGGTCATTGTGCCTATTACAGACAGCATTATCCAGAAGATAACAAACGGCAGACAAATCTGTCCGTCGTAGTTCAGCGGCACTTCGGAATAATCCCAGATGTTCATTTTTAGCCGCACGTTAAGTATTTCTCCTGCCAGAAATTCTATCGCAGTAATAAACAATGCTGAAATGCCGATCTGCAAAATAAAATTCATTCCCTCTCGCCTCTGGTCGTTAAGGATATGGATGACCACCATGGTCAAACCGCCTAAAATTCCCATTGTAATGTGTGAAAATCCTCTGACTGATATCTCTATAAGTCCATAGGCTAAAGCGCCGATGATGAATACCGCAAAATATTTCAAAGCTGTTTTGTGCAAATTTCCACCTCCCGATAAGCAGTCAACGCCGGAACACGTTTTCTGAATTTATCTCCTGATACTAATTTGCACAGAAATAAGCGATTTAAAACTTAAATTCAAAAGAAATTTATTGAAAAAAACAGGACGAATTTTTCCGCCCTGTTTTATGCTTTATCATACCTGCCAGCTGTTAAGATATCTTTCCTGCTCATCGGTGAGAGTATCAATTTCAAGTTCCCAGAATTTCAGCTTTCTGTTTGCAACGTCATTGTCGATCTCCTCAGGAACTGTTACTATCATACTGTCAAGCTTTCCCTTATTCTTTACAAGATAAGCAGCAGACAAAGCCTGAATAGCAAATGACATATCCATTATCTCCGCAGGGTGACCGTCGCCAGCCGCAAGGTTAACAAGTCTTCCCTCGCCTATAACATAAAGCCAGTTGCCGTTTGGCAGCTTATAGCCGTCAATGTTATTTCTTGCAAGCTTACTCTCAACAGCAAGCTTTTTAAGTCCTGCCACGTCTACCTCGCAGTCAAAGTGTCCTGCATTGCAAAGAATTGCTCCGTCCTTCATATTCATAAACGATTTTTCGGTAATAACATCCTTGCAGCCTGTTACAGTTACAAAGAAATCTCCCACCTTTGCGGCTTCTTCCATTTTCATGACCTTGAAGCCGTCCATTACTGCTTCCATTGCCTTGACAGGGTCGATCTCGGTGATTATAACAGAAGCTCCCAGTCCTTTAGCTCTCATTGCAACGCCCTTGCCGCACCAGCCGTAGCCTGCAACGACCACGTTTTTTCCTGCAACGATAAGATTTGTTGTGCGGTTTATGCCGTCCCATACCGACTGACCTGTTCCGTATCTGTTGTCGAACAGATACTTGCAGCGGGCATTGTTTACAAGCATCATTGGAAATTTAAGCTCGCCTGCTTTGTTCATGGCGATAAGACGAATTATTCCCGTAGTAGTCTCCTCGCAGCCGCCGATAACATTTGGTATAAGCTCGGGATATTCATTGTGAATGAGATTTACAAGGTCTCCGCCGTCGTCGATAATTATATTCGGACCGACCTTTACAACCTCGGATATATGCCTGTGATATTCCTCCTCGGTTGCTCCGTGCCATGCAAATACATTGAGCCCGTCATGAACAAGTCCTGCTGCAACATCGTCCTGAGTAGACAGAGGATTGCTTCCTGTAATATACATTTCAGCGCCGCCTGCTGCAAGCACCTTGCAAAGATAAGCGGTTTTTGCTTCAAGATGTATGGAAAGAGCTACCTTCAAACCTGCAAATGGCTTTTCTTTTGCAAACTGCTCCTCAACACTTCTGAGCAGACACATATTCTGCTTTACCCAATCAATTTTACGCTTTCCGCTTTCCCAAAGACTGATGTCACGAATTTCACTCATAATTATTTTCCTTTCGATTTTTAATTCATGCAAATATTGTTCCCTAGAATCTATTATAAACTATTTCACGCTTTTTTGCAACTGGGGATATAATATTTCTAACGTTTGTCGCCTCTGTTGACAAGATAAATTCCAACGCACACGCACAGCAAAGCAAGAACAGTCGACACGGTAAGAAATTTCTCACCAAGAAATACACCCGAAAGTATGGTTCCGAACAGAGGAACTAGCAGATTGAAAACTGTTATCTCTTCGGCAGGATTATATCTTAGCAATAAAGTCCAAATAACAAATCCGCAGGAAGATATCATTGCCATGTAAAACATAAGAGCGTAAGCCGACGCTCCCTGCGGAAGAACCGAGCCTCCTCCCACTGCTCCGGCAGCAATAAGTATAACTCCGCCAAAAAGCAGCTGCCAGCCGTTGAGAGAAACGGCGTCGCATTCTTTCGGTATTCTCTTGCTTATAAGACTTCCCACAGCGAAAAACAAGGCTGACAAAATAATACAGTCGTCTCCTGCAAGGCTGAATTTCACATCTCCGCCCGAAAGGGTTATCACTGCGCCGAATATTCCCAGAACGCAGCCTGCCGTTTTTCTGAGAGAAAGACCCTTGCCTTTTGAAAGCAAAGCCGAAAACACCGCCATAAACACTACATAGCTTGTGCTGTCAAGAATTGCGCTTTGCACTCCCAGAGAATAATACAGACCGATATAGAAAGCTATATATTGCAGCGAGGTCTGAAAGAACCCAAGGGGAATGATATACGGCAGACTCTTTTTATCGGGCAGTATCAGCTTTTTGTTCATAAAAAATGAAATAACAAGCGCAAGCACACCCGCGAGGGTAAATCTGATACCGGCATAAAGAATACATGAAAAAACATTTCCATTGTCTACGCAGAAAAGTCTGTATCCGATTTTGACGCAAGGAAAAGCGCTGCCCCAAAGAACCGCAACCAGTGTCGCCAAAAGAATTATATTCCTCTTGCAAGTAAAAAAGTTATTCTCAGTCAAGATAACACCTCAGTTCCTATTCCGCACAAAAGCCGTACCGAAAATTCGATACGGCTGAAATCATCAAGATATGGTTTTTCCCTTCTTCTTAACAGCAGGCTTTTCGGTCTGCTTTTCAAGCTGCGGGCTGTCTTCAAACAAGGCTTCTTCCGAATTTTTATTCAAATAAGCAAATTCGGGGTTTTCCTCGCCTCTTGCATCATAATAAGGCTGGATAACGTGTTTTCTTATCACAGGATAGCAATTGAAGGACGTTACAAAACACAGGAATGAAAACGGCCAGAATGGAACGATAAATATCGAATACGGATACAGCAGCAGCAATGAGACCACTACGATTATCCATACAAGAAGAGTATAAAGGCTGCTCTTTATTCCAAGGCTTACAAGGAAAAATGAGTTTTTCAGTATCTGCATCAAGGTCAGATTGGTAGATACTATCATCTGATAAATATAAAAATGCATCATAAAGAAAACGATAAGGCAGCTTATACTAAGAATAAGCGGTATATAAATCGCCGAGTTGTCCTGTGCCCATTTTTCATAGGTAGGTATTGCAACAGAAAATCCCACCATGAAGACCACGTCGATAATGCCCATTATAAAGCTTTGACCGAAGCACTTTTTAAATGTATCTACAAAATCGGACAAAACAAAAGCATTTCGCTCCTGAGAATAATTTCTTGATACCTTAGTCATCGCTGCGGTAGCAGGTCCGAAGCACATGACAGTTATCAAAGCAAGCAAAAACGGCGCATAGCTGTTAAGCTTTACCGAAAGCCAGCCTGCCAGCAAAGCAGGGACAAAAATCAAACAATACAGCAGATTAAGCTGCATAAGCTTCCAGCATCTTCTTCCGTAAATCTCAAAAAACTTAAAAATACCTTTTTTCTCAACCGGCGCTTTGGGAATACCTCTTCCCGGCTGATCAAAATTACCGAACAACGCCATTTTAACGCTCCTTTAAACAAACATTCCTTTTAAAAATCAAATCCTATTAATAAAAATCACCGTACATAAACAGTCAACTGCTGCGGCAACGGCAGCCAGCGCTTCAAGAACAAGAAACCTTGTCCCATAAAGCTTAACGTGTGAAAGCATACCGCAGGCAGCTCTGTCCGAAAGCGAATTAGTGATAAGCCTGTTGGACATTCTTACCGCCTCTCGTGCGCCGATTATAACGGCATATGTAGATATTACAGCGGAAGGCACTACAAGCAAAGCACAGGCGGCAATTCCCGATCGTCCGCTCTGCGAATAAGCCTGAGCCATTGTTACTCCCAGACCCATGCCCTTAACTACAGGCACAGCGAACTCCAGCGGCTGAGCAATTGCAGAAAAACCCATGACAAACGCCGCTCCCAAAAACATGGTGGTGGCTGAAAAGGATCTCATAAGCACTACAATATAATCAGAATTTCGTCTTATTTCAAGAAAATTATTCTGCGCCGCAGTTATCTGAACCAGAAAATCGTCGCTCATAAAGCACTGAGAAATAACTCCCATCAGCACGCCTATAAGCGCCGCACCGACCAAAAAAACAAACAAGCAGTTCTGCGGCAGCTGCGCTGCGCTTGTCCTTCTAACCTGCATATACATCACTCCAAAAGCTTTTTGTAAAGTATATGCCGCCGGAAATATTTTAATTACTTTGACAGCTCATAGGCACGCTTTGTGCAAGCCTCACAGCAATTCTTAACTGTTTCTTCCAGCTTGCCCTCACGAAGCTTTTCAAGTCCTGCGATAGTTGTTCCGCCCTTGGAGGAAACCATAGTAATAAGCTCGTCAAGAGTGTTTCCGCTGTCGGTTATCATTTTTGCCGAACCTACAAGAGTCTTTGCAAACAGACTTTTAGCAACATCTTCGTCTATATCCACCGACTTTGCATAATCAACAAACGCCTTTGCATAAAGATATATACATGCAG
>JBJERD010000292.1:0-10126 GCA_051882095.1 Oscillospiraceae bacterium | reverse complement strand
GCTCTTAACAGCGGAACCATCGCCGCAGCCTGCATAGACGCTCTGACCTATGAGCCTATGAGAGAGGACTGTCCCCTCAGAAATGCGAAAAACTGCACCATTACTCCCCATATCGCATGGGCGCCAAGAGAAACAAGAGAACGGCTTCTGAAAGAGGTCGCTGAAAATCTCAGACTCTGGTCGGAGGGCAGACCGCATAACGTGGTAAACAAATGAGGTGTTAAAATGGAATTATGGGATCTTTATGACAGAGACCGCAAGCCCCTTGGCACAACTCATGTAAGAGGAGAAAAGCTGGGCGAGGGCGAATTTCATATAGTTGTGAATATCCTGTCGGTGAATAAGGACGGGAAAATTCTTATCACAAAACGTCACCCCGATAAGCCCTTCGGCGGCAAATGGGAGATTTCGGGCGGCTCGGCAGTAGCCGGAGAAAGCTCTCCCGAAGCGGCTGTAAGGGAGCTTTTTGAAGAAACGGGTCTTAAAGCCGGCGGCGAGCTTTTGTATTACGGCACTATAATCAGACAGCCCTCGGGCTGCATACATGATTTCTATTTGTATAGGGGAGATTTTTCCGAAGAGGACATTGTTTTGCAGGAGGGAGAAACGGTAGACTTCAAGCTCCTTTCGGCAGATGAAATATACGAAATGGCTGAAAAAGGCGAGTTCCTTGATTTTCTGTACAACAGGATAAAAGGAGTGTTCTCGGATATTTTCGGAGCAGGCTTGTAAAAAGTCACAGCGGAGTCTTTGTAAGGAGCGGTTTTATGTCAGTATGGAATCCGTGGAGAGGCTGTCACAGATACAGCGAGGGTTGCAGGTTCTGCTACATCCATAAAGGCGACGCACGCAGAGGTGTCTGCATCGACGATATAAGAAGATCTGAAAAGTTTTATGCTCCCGTTGAAAGAAAAAAGGACGGCAGCTATAAAATGAAGCCGGGGCTGTGCTATCTTTGCTTTCAGAGCGATTTTCTTCTGGAGGACGCAGACTGCTGGAGAAGTGAATGCTGGGATATGATAAGAGAGAGAAAGGATATCGCTTTTCTGTTTCTTACAAAACGCATCGAGCGGTTTGAGAAGTGTATCCCTGACGACTGGGGCGACGGCTACGACAATGTGATAGTCGGCTGCACGGTAGAAAACCAAAGCACGGCAGACCGCAGGCTGAGCATTTTTCGTCAGCTCCCAATAAAGCATAAAAATATAATCTGTCAGCCGCTGATAGAAAAAATTGATATATCAAAATACCTTGACGGCACAGAGCTTGTGGTGGTCGGCGGCGAGTCGGACAGAAATGCAAGACCGCTTTATTACGACTGGGTGCTTGGGATAAGAGAGCAGTGCATATCGCACGGCACAGCCTTTGAGTTCCGTCAGCTGGGCACTAGGTTTATAAAGGACGGCAGACTTTATCTGCTTAAAACGAAAGACCTGTGTTCTCAGGCGAAAAAAGCGGATATCAATTTTTATCCGGAATAAACGGGTCGGCAGACCTGTAAGGAATAGAGGAAGTAAAAATGTCATATTTGAAAGAGAAAAAAAGAGTTGTGGTAAAGCTGGGAACGTCTACGCTTACCCACAGAACGGGAAAGCTCAACATCAGAAGAGTTGAGCAGCTTGTAAAAAATCTTGCCGACCTGCAAAACGCAGGACATGAGCTTATCATAGTTTCAAGCGGAGCGATAGGTCTGGGAATGGCAAAGCTGGGGCTTGCGAGCAGACCAAAGGATACGCCGTCAAAGCAGGCTTGCGCAGCTGTGGGGCAGTGCGAGTTGATGTATCTTTACGACAATCTTTTTTCAAACTACAGCCTTAACGTGGCGCAGATGCTGCTGACCAAGTATATTCTTCTTGAAGACAGACGTCAGAACGTGCAGAACGCTCTGGAAAAGATAATCGAACACGGCGTTATCCCTATCGTCAACGAAAACGACACGGTGGCTATCGACGAGCTGGAGCTTGAAGTGGGAGAGAACGATTCTCTTGCGGCGACTGTGGCTTCTATCGCACACGCCGACCTGCTTATCATAATGTCGGATATCGACGGTCTTTACGACAGCGACCCGAGGAAAAATCCCGAGGCAAAGCTTATCCCCGTTGTTGAGGAGATAACCGACGAGATAAGAGAGCTTGCAGGCGGCGCAGGCACAAAGCTTGGCACAGGCGGAATGATAACAAAGATAAACGCCGCCGAAATAGCTGTCGACAACGGAATAGACATGATAATAATGAACGGCAAGAACCCCGACAACCTTTACTGGCTGTTTGAAGAGGGCAAGCTGGGAACAATGTTCAAAGCGAAGAAATAATGCTGCGTTTGAATTATGCGGCTTTTCGCTTATGATGTACATATGAAAAGGAAAAATATATGAAAGTAACTGTTGATACTCTGACGGCAGACCTGTTTGTGGAGCTGTACAGTTCCGTTGGCTGGGAGCCTCCATCGGCAGAACAGGCCGAAACGGCATTGAAGAATACATTAGCCGCCTTTACGGCATATGACGGCGATAAAGCCGTGGGTATGGTAAGGCTGCTGGGTGACTGCGGAATGTCATTTTATCTCAAGGATTTTGCCGTTATTCCGACTTATCAGTCAAAAGGCGTGGGCTCGCTGCTGATAGACTCTGCGGAAAAATTCATTATGGAGACCCTAAAAGACGGCTGGGCAGTATCGCTGGAGCTTATAAGCACAAAGGAAGCTGTTCATTTTTATAAAAAGAAAGGTTTTGAGGAACGTCCCTGTGAGTGGGACGGTCCGGGAATGTTCAAAATGCTTTGTAAGAAGACCGAATATAAATAATTTCCGAAAGGGGTAAATAATATGAGTTACATTGACGTTCTGGGCGAAAAGGCAAAGGCGTGCAAGCATGAGCTTGCTTCGGCGGCAACGGGGCAGAAAAACGACGCTCTGCTGGAGATAGCCCATATTCTCAGAAGATGCAAGGCGAAAATAATCGCAGCTAACAAGCTTGACCTTGAAAACGCAGTCCGCAGAAATATGTCGCAGGCTATGCAGGATAGGCTGAAGCTTGATGAAAAGCGTATCGATGGCATTGCAAACGCCTGCGAAAAGCTGACGGGTCTTGACGACCCTGTAGGCGAGGTGGTAAGCGGTTCGGTGCGCCCCAACGGAATTAAGATAACAAAGGTTCGTGTGCCTATGGGCGTTATTGGAATAATCTACGAGGCAAGACCAAACGTAACGGTAGATGCTGCCGCTCTTTGTCTCAAAAGCGGAAACGCCGTTATCCTCAGAGGAGGAAAGGAAGCTCTCAACTCAAACAAGATACTTGTTGAGCTGATGAGACAGGCTGTTGAAACTGCGGGATTTCCTGCTGACATAATCCAGCTGGGTGAAGACACCGACCGTGCGGTAGCAACTCAGATGATGCAGGCAAACGAATACATCGACGTGCTTATCCCAAGAGGAGGAGCGCAGCTTATAAAGGCGGTAGTTCAGAACGCAACAGTACCCGTTATCGAAACGGGCACGGGCAACTGTCATGTTTATGTTGATTCCACCGCCGACCTTAAAATGGCTGTTGATATTGTTGACAACGGAAAAACTCAGCGTCCGTCGGTATGCAACGCAGTTGAAAGCTGTCTTGTTCACCGTGACGTTGCGGAGGATTTTCTGCCCATGCTGAAAAAGCGTCTTGACGAGCATAATGTTGAGATAAGGGGCTGCGAGCTGACGAGAATGATACTGGGAAACTGCGTTGTTCCTGCCGACGAGGACGATTACGCAACAGAGTTTCTTGATTACATAATCTCCATAAAGGTAGTTGACGGTCTTGGGGAAGCTATCGAGCATATCGGAAAATATTCCACAGGACATTCGGAGTGCATTGTTACCGAAAGCCTTTTCGCAGCGGAGGAATTTCAGAAGAGAGTGGATTCCGCCTGCGTATATGTAAACTGCTCCACACGCTTTACCGACGGAGAAGAATTCGGTCTGGGAGCTGAGATAGGAATTTCCACTCAGAAGCTTCACGCAAGAGGACCCATGGGATTGAGAGAGATGACCACCGTCAAGTATCTCATCAACGGCGACGGACAGATAAGGTCCTAGCGCGGACGGCGCAATCAGGTCCTAGCGCGGACGGCGCAGTCAGCCTCCGATAAGTTCAAGCAGGAGGAAAGTTTTGTGTGTCGGCTGGTCGTTATGAGCTGTGGACGGTCGGGTTTTAGTTTATGTGTTAAGCTGTGGACGGTCGGGTTTTAGTTTATGTGTTAAAATGAGTTGATTTATGCAGGGGTGGCATCCTCGATGACCCATTGAAAAAATGGGGCGTTTAGTATGTCACCCCTGCATTTTTGTTTCTGTGATAAAAAAACAGCTGTTGCACAGCAGCTGAAAATTCAAAGAATTACGGTGTATACCGTAGGGGTTGATGCAGGCATCTACCCACTTCTCTGTGATTTTTCAGGCTGTACAACAGCTGTTTTGTTATGTTATTTTTCAAAAACCGTGCATTTTTTAGATGTTGCCTTTATGCCGTTTTCGCCGTTTATCAGTACCTCTCCCCAGTCGGGTGAAAGTGCAGAGCCGTCCCATTCGGTGGTGATGTCAAGGTATTCTACGCCGCCGCCGTTGCCCTTCCAGCTCCAGCCAAGATAGCCGATGTTGTTTTCGGTGCAGTATTCCATGATGTAAGCTTCGTCAACGTCGCCGTCGGAGTGGGTGTATCCGAATTCGCCTACGCATACGCAAAGTCCCTGTTCTGTTGCGCCTTCAAGGTTTTTCTCTATTGTGGATTTCTTACCGCCTGCTGTGCCGTACATATGCACAGAGAACATTGTGTTTCTGTCGGGGTCTGACTCAAACACCTCTTTGCCGTAGTCGGCGATGCTTTTTCCGTACTGTCCCCAGCCTGCCGAGTCTACCATTATGGTGTTTTTGATACCTGCTTCTCTGATTTTCGGAATTACTGCCGTGTAACCGTCACGCCACAGCTTGCTGTCCCAGTTGCCTGTCCACTCGTTTGCTATGTTTAGGATAACATAATCCTCGTTGCCGATAAGAGCGTCCTTCATTTCTATCCAGTAATCGGCGGCGTGTTCAAGATAGCTTACGTCGTCCTTTCCGGTACCGTCGTGAACTTCGACTACCGCTATCATCTCACGCTCCTTGCAGCTTTCGATAAGGCGTTTTATCGAGTCAAGGTCGTCCTTTTCCCATTGGTCTCCGTCCGAGAACACCAGTCTGACCGTGTTTGATCCCGTGGCGGCAATAGACGGAATAGCTACCACACTGTCGCTTTTGAACCATGTGTGAGCGTGGTTTACTCCTCTCATCACAAATTCGTTTCCGTTTGCGTCGATAAGCTTTGTGCCGTCAACTTTGAATCCCGAGGAGCTGTCGCTTGTCTGCTGCGCCTGAGAATCGGAAGCGCCCGAGGTGTTTTCTGCCGATGATGAGCTTTCTGAACCGCAGCCTGTCATGGCAATGACCAAAGCAAGCGGCAGAAGCATTGAAATAATTTTTTTCATAAATAAATTCCTTTCTGTACTGTGATGTATAATCTCGTATCATGCATCTACAATAACAGTATATCATATTTCGGTAAAACATCAAGTACCGTAAAAGATTTTTTACAAAAGTTCACCCACAGGCGGATCATTTATATTGACAAAACCGCCGGCGTGTGATATTATTAAAATGTACAAAATAACTCCACGATCAGAAAGGAAGATAGCTATGGCAGTAATAAATGTAAGCGATGCGGATTTTGAAGAGAAGGTTCTTAAAAGCCCGTTACCCGTAGTGGTTGACGCAAGCACAAGCTGGTGTCCGCCATGCAAAATGTTCAAGCCGGTGTTTGAAAGAGCGTCGGAGGAGAGAAGCGGTATTGTTTTTGTTTCCTTTGATATTACGGCTCCTACGCTGTTTGCCGGAAATTACGGAATAGAATCGGTGCCGTCGCTGCTTGTTTTTAAAAACGGCGAATGTGTAAAGCGTACCGTCGGATATCTTGATCGAGGACGGCTCGATCAGTTTCTTTCGGATATCCGATAATATTGCTACGGTATGCCATTTTCGTCCCTGTGAATTGATTTTCACAGGGGCGTTTTTTGTTAATCACATTACGCAAAGTGTTAACAAAAATCAACTCTTGACAAAATTCGCTAAAAAGTTCGTAAAAATGTACAAAAACTTTTAAAAACCACTTGAAATTCAGATAATAATAATGTATAATAAAATACATGGCATATGTATATATGGTATATGTAGGTTTGAAAATAAGGGATCTTGCACCTGTGATTTCAAACGTTTAACATGAAAAGAAAAGGACTGTCATCTGACAGCTCTGTTCTGCGGCTTGCGCCGTAAAAAAGATGTAGGAGGTTATGTTATGAATGAAAAATCCCTGAATACGTTTAAGGGAACCATCGTTCAGGAAAGACAGCTGAAAGAAGTTATCGCAAGACATCACGATCAGCCGGGAGGTCTTATGCCTATTCTTCAGGAGGCTCAGGGAATTTACGGGTATCTGCCTATCGAGGTTCAGACGATGATCGCCGACGGTTTGGGAATTTCTCTTTCCGAGGTTTACGGCGTTGCCACATTCTATTCCCAGTTCTCACTTACTCCTAAGGGAGAACACAGAATAAGCGTCTGTCTCGGTACCGCTTGCTATGTTAAAGGCTCTGACAAGATCCTTGAAGCGGTTGAGAAAAAGCTTGGTATCAAATCGGGAGAGTGTACGCCTGACGGACTGTTTTCGATCGAGTCCTGCCGCTGCGTAGGAGCCTGCGGACTTGCCCCTGTTATGATGGTGGACGAGGACGTTTACGGAAAAGTTACCCCCGACCAGGTAGGAAGTATTCTTGATTCTTACCTGAATAAAAAAGGAGGTGCCGATAAGTAATGACTATCGAAGAGCTGAATAAAATACAAAAAGAATATGCAGACCTTATAAAGGTAAGAAAGCTTGTTGCCGAAGAGGGAGAAAAGCTTGCAAAGAAGACAGGCTACCGCAAGCAGATACTTGTCTGCGGAGGTACGGGCTGTACTTCTTCCGGCAGTAAGAAGGTTATCGAGGCGCTGGAAAGCGAGCTTGTAAAGCAGGGACTTGACAAGGAAGTGCTTGTTGTTAAAACAGGCTGCTTCGGTCTTTGCGCACTTGGTCCTATCATGATCGTTTACCCTGAGGGTGCTTTCTATTCACAGGCAACTCCCGAGGGTGTTGTCCGCATCGTGGACGAGCATATCAAGAAGGGCAATATCGTTAAGGATCTGCTTTATAAGGAGACCGTTCATGAAGACGGTTCTATCATTTCACTTTCAGAGACCAATTTCTATAAGAAGCAGCTGAGAATCGCTCTGAGAAACTGCGGCGTTATCAATCCTGAGGATATCAAGGAATACATAGCTACCGACGGTTATCAGGCTCTTGCAAAGGTGCTTACAAAGATGACTCCCGACGACGTTATCAACGAGCTGCTGGAGTCGGGCATCAGAGGAAGAGGCGGAGCAGGCTTCCCAACAGGAAAGAAATGGGCTTTCGCAAAGGCTTCGCAGGGCGACATCAAGTATGTATGCTGTAACGCCGACGAGGGCGACCCGGGCGCATTCATGGACCGTTCAATTCTTGAGGGAGATCCTCACGCTATCATCGAGGCTATGGCTATTGCAGGCTATACCATCGGTGCAAAGCAGGGCTATATTTATGTAAGAGCCGAGTATCCTATCGCTGTTCAGCGTCTGGAGATCGCAATTGCTCAGGCAAGAGAGTACGGACTGCTGGGCGAAAACATTTTGGGAACAAAGTTCTGCTTCGATATCGAGATACGTCTCGGCGCAGGCGCTTTCGTTTGCGGAGAGGAAACTGCTCTTATGACCTCTATCGAGGGTCACAGAGGAGAGCCGAGACCTCGTCCTCCGTTCCCTGCCGTTAAGGGACTTTTCGGCAAGCCTACAGTTCTCAATAACGTTGAGACTTATTCAAATATCCCGCAGATAATCCGCAACGGCGCTAAGTGGTACGCTTCAATGGGTACAGAAACATCAAAGGGTACAAAGGTATTCGCTCTGGGCGGAAAGATCACAAACGTTGGTCTGGTTGAGATACCTATGGGTACTACCCTGCGTGAGATCGTAGAGGAGATCGGCGGCGGAATCCCCAACGGAAAGAAGTTCAAGGCTGCACAGACGGGCGGACCTTCCGGCGGATGTATCCCTGCCTGCCATATCGACACTCCTATCGACTATGAGCACCTGACAGCTCTCGGTTCGATGATGGGTTCGGGCGGACTTATCATCATGGACGAGGATACCTGTATGGTGGATATTTCTAAGTTCTATCTTAACTTTACGGTTGACGAGTCATGCGGAAAGTGTACTCCTTGCCGTATCGGTACAAGAAGACTGCTTCAGTTCCTTGACAAGATAACATCCGGCAACGGAGAGCTTGAGGATCTGGATAAGATCGAAGAGCTGGCGCTTCACATGAAATCCTCATCGCTTTGTGCGCTGGGACAGTCTGCGCCTAACCCTGTTCTGTCAACGATCAACTATTTCAGAGACGAGTATATCGAGCATATCGTAGACAAGCATTGTCCTGCCGGCGTGTGCAAGAGCCTGGTTCATTACGAGATCGACGCAGGACTTTGCAAGGGCTGTACTCTTTGCGCAAGAAACTGCCCTGTTGACGCAATTTCAGGTACTGTCAAGCAGCCACATACAATTGATAACAATAAGTGCATTAAGTGCGGTCTGTGCGAGAAGAACTGTAAGTTCGGCGCAGTAGTGAAGAAGTAGAGGAGGTCACATTTCATATGGAAAAAGCAAAAATGGTTCATCTCAAGGTGAACGGAATTCCTGTGGAGGTTCCGGAAGGCTCTACTATTCTTCAGGCTGCAAAGGCTGTTAATATCGAAATTCCGTCCCTTTGTTATCTTAAAGACATAAACTGCATCGGCGCCTGCCGTGTGTGCGTAGTTGAAATAGTAGGCAGAAGAGGTCTTGTGGCTTCATGCGTATATCCCGTTGAGGAGGGCATGGAGGTTCTGACCAACACTCCTAAGGTAAGAGCTTCGAGAAAAACAACTATCGAGCTTATTCTTTCAAGTCACCACAAAAAATGTCTTTCCTGCGTTAGAGGAAACAACTGCGAGCTTCAGAAGCTGGCTTTTGACTACGGCGTAGACGAGGACAGATTCAAGGGTGAGGACGTTGTTTATGCTATCGACGACACTTCCCCTTATATCGTAAGAGACAATAACAAGTGTATCCAGTGTATGAGATGCGTTGCCGCTTGTAAGAACGTTCAGAGCGTTTCATGTATCGGACCTATCAAGAGAGGCTTCAATGTTCACGTTGGATGCGCATTTGAAAAGAGTCTGGGCGATTCGCCTTGCGTAGGCTGCGGACAGTGTATCGTTGCCTGTCCTGTAGGCGCTCTTAATGAAAAGAGCCAGATCGACCAGGTTTGGGATGCTATCTCAGACCCCAAGAAGAAGGTAGTATTCTTTACCGCTCCTTCTATCAGAGCTACTCTGGGTGAAAGCTTCGGAATGCCTGTCGGCACAAATGTTGAGGGCAAAATGGTTTCTTCTATCAGACGTCTGGGCGTTGACAGCGTGTTCAACATGGACGTAACTGCCGACCTGACTATCATGGAAGAAGCAAACGAGCTTATCGAGCGCATCACAAAGAAGAAGACATTGCCTATGTTCACTTCATGCTGCCCGGGCTGGATAAAGTTCTGCGAGCATTATTATCCTGAGTTCCTGCCGCATCTTTCAAGCTGCAAGTCACCACAGCAGATGTTCGGCGCAGTTCTCAAGAGCTATTACTGCCAGAAGAACGGCATCGACCCCAAGGATCTGTTTGTTGTCAGCATTATTCCTTGTACCGCAAAGAAGTTTGAGGTAACAAGAGAAGAGCTGCGTACATTCGACTTTGACGATGTTGACGTTGCACTTACCACCCGTGAGCTTGCAAAGATGATAAAGGGCGCAGGTATCAACTTTGTTGATATGAACGACGAGGCGTTTGACAATCCGTTTGAGATCGCTTCAGGCGGCGGAGCTATTTTCGGCGCAACAGGCGGCGTTATGGAGGCTGCTCTCCGTACAGCTGCTTATATGCTGGACGGCAACGCAAAGAAGGTAGAGTT
>JBJERD010000291.1:0-10238 GCA_051882095.1 Oscillospiraceae bacterium | reverse complement strand
GTAAATCATATGCGGAGAAAGAGGTTTAAAAATGAACAGATATTTGCCGGAAGGAAAGCTTATAAGTACATTATCGAACAAAAACTATCTGAGAAACGAACAATCCATGGAAGTTGCCTACGCACAGGGCATTATTCTTGAAGCACAAGCGGTGCTGTGTGACAGCGAGCATAATATTATAGTTGAACTTCCCTGCGGAAAAGGCATAATACCCAGACTTGAGGGTGCAATAGGTATTGCAGACGGCTCAACAAGAGACATTGCTCTTCTGTCAAAAGTAAACAAGCCTGTTTGCTTTAAAATAATAAATATCAGCAAAAACAGCAATGATGAAAACATTTATATTCTTTCAAGAAGACTGGCACAGGAAGAATGTATGCATAACTATATATCAGCATTAAAGAACGGAGATGTGATTCCGGCAAAAGTTACTCATCTTGAACCGTTTGGCTGCTTTGTAGATGTCGGCTGCGGCATACCGTCTCTAATACCCATAGACGCTATTTCTATATCAAGAATTTCACACCCTAATGACAGATTTTACAATGGTCAGGATATTTATGCTGTTATAAAATCAATTGAGAATAACAGGATATGCCTTTCTCACAAAGAGCTTCTCGGAACATGGCAGGAAAACGCACAGATGTTTAAAGTCGGGGAAACCGTCGGAGGCGTTATCCGTTCTGTTGAAAGCTACGGGATTTTTATAGAGCTTGCTCCTAATCTTGCAGGTCTTGCAGAGCCAAGAGGCAACGTTCAGGTAGGTCAGGCTGCAAGCATATACATAAAAGCCTTGATACCCGAAAAAATGAAGGTAAAACTTATAATTGTTGACGTTTTTGAAAACGCCAACTTCCCATCCAAGATGAAATATTTTATTACCGGAGGAAGAATTGAGGAATGGGTATATTCTACTCCCCAAGCCGATAAAAACATAGTATCCGTATTCTAATAAAAATCGCCTTACTTTGATAGTAAGGCGATTTTTTATGAAAAAGCAGTACCGAAAAGGCTGATCGCAAAACAATGTACAGTACTGCTTCTGCATCAAGTTTTATATAGAATTTTCAGAAATCAGAATCTCTTTCCTCCTCCCTTTCCTCCGAAGCCTCCAAAACCGCCTGCATTACCGTTTGAGGTAACAATTCCGCTAAGAGTCACACTTTCGTTTATAGAACCGCAAACGATGGAATATGTTCCGCCGTCAGCCAGTTCGGGTGAAGTAAACACAATGCTGTTCCAGATTTTTTCAGGTTTGCAGGTAAGCAAAGCTTTTCCGCTTGAATCAGAGATAGTAACCTCACTTCCTGCTTCCACGCTGGCGCTAAGATTCTGCAAAAAGCTGTACTGGGTAGAATCAGTGCCAAAACCCTGAGCCATGCCGGAAGAACCAAATGCCGCAAGCGTTCCGCCTGTAACTTTAGCAATTCCGTTGTAATCGAGAGCTCCGTTTCCGGAGTTTGTAGGACCATAAACGATTATTGTACCGCCCTCTATATAAAGGTCACCATTTGAATCAAGTCCGTCGCCGTAAGCATCTACAGTAATATTACCGCCAGTAATTTTTAAATATGCGCCTTCCTCAGCAGCAAACATATCAGCTCCGGGACGTTGAGTACTTCCCGTATCGCTGCCGCCGGCACAGTTAAATCCGTCATCTGTAGAAGTAACGTTTATTTCACCGCCGCTAACTGTAACGGTCATGCCTTCAATTCCCTCATATGTTTTTGTAAGTGTGATACTGCCGTCATTAATGACCACTTCGCTGTCTGCATGAATACCGTCATCGCCTGAGGCGATGTTTATTGTTCCGCCTGATATCTCTATACTTCCGTTTGAATGTAACGAATCATCTGCGGAGTCAATATTGAATTCACCGCCTGTAATCTTGATTTGTGAACCTGCTTTAAGCGCCTTTGCGGAAGTTGTTCCGCTATCATCGGTTGCAGTTGTAGTATCTGTATATGCAGTTTGCTGATACATATCAGTGTCCATCGGAGGTTCGCCCATTGTTCCCGGGTCACCGCCCATTGCACCGGGGTCTACTCCCATTTGTCTGCCGCCGCCCATTTGATTGTGCCAATCTTCGTTTGGTGTGCCGTCTGCTTTCATAGAAGCATTCTGACTTCCTCCGCCGGTCGTTATATCAAAAGTTCCGCCGTCAATGGATAAAACTGTCTCAGCGTCTAAACCGTCTCCGCCAGCTTTAATGCTGAAGCTGCCGCCCGTTACACTGATAAAACCTTTATCGGTCTCTTCGGCATTTGTTGATTTTATTGCATTGGTGCCTGCATCAATTTCAAAATTTCCGCCTGAGATCTTTACGCAGTCCTTTCCTACGATAGCGGACGAAGCGGAGCTGATATCAAAAACTCCGTCAGTAATAACAAGATCGTCTTTGCTGACTATTGCGTGCTTGTAATTTGAAGTAACACTCAGCTTTCCACTTCCGTTAATGGTAAGGTCGGCTTTGGAAAATAAAGCGCCGTCGGTGTTTGAATCATCTTCGCCAAGCGAGTACTCACTGCCGTCAGAAAGCGAGTTTTCTGTGTTTTCTTCAAGCGTTATATAAACCTTTTTTGCTTTGGAAACATAAATCGGTGCATTGTCTGAACAGCTGATGTTTACGCCTTTAAAAATCAGCTTTATTTCAGCGTCTTTATCAGCGTCAACGATAACTCTGCCGTTTGAAACTGTTCCCGATAAAATATATGTGCCAGATTTTGAGACAGTAACAATTCCATTTTCCGAACTTGCACCGCCGCCGTTTATCTCAGCTTCAGTTCCGTTAAATGCAATAGTACAAGCTTCTGTCTCGTCATAACCTACGTCAAGATCGCTTGCATCAATACTCTTATCAATATTAGATTCCGTTACTGACGAACTTGTTGATTCGGAAGTTTGCTCGCTGCTATTGCCGTCTGCGCAGCCTGTCAGACCCACAGCCGATAAAATCAGAGCTGCTGTCATTGCAGCTAAAGCTTTACCGCAGATCTTTTTCATAGCTATTATCCTTTCCTAAAGCTGTTCTATTTCGTTGTGTGAACGTACAGCGCACATGATCTCCAGATTACCGTTTCTGCATCTGAGCTCGTCTATAAGCTCTTTTTCACTTTTATCATCTTTAAGCGTTACATAGTATTTCAGTTTAAAAAGGCTTCCCATATTTGTTGTTTTGACCTGAACGAGCTCCCACGATTTGGCATACTTATTAAGAAGATCATCAAATACCTCAGAATAATTCAGGCTTTCCGGAATAGTAATTGACAGCTCCTTTTCTCTACTTTTCTCAAATCCTGCGCCCAACAGAGTGTAGAGAAATACTACCAGGCATACAATTGCCGCAAAGACTATGCCGAGAATAATGTGATATGTTCCGGTCGCAAGACCTACTGCCATGGCAAGGAATATTCCGCATATATCCTTAGCGTTGCCCGGTACCGAACGGAATCTTACCAGGCTGAAAGCGCCCATAACAGCTACTCCCGTTCCAACGTTTCCGTTTACAAGCATTATAACTACCTGCACTATTGCCGGCAAAACTGCAAGAGTCATCACAAAGCCTTTTGATTTCTTACTCTTGTATCCGAAAGTCAGCGCTATAACCGCTCCGATAATGAGCGAAGCTGCTGTACAAAGGATAAAACCTTGAGTTGTCATTTCTGTTGTCGCATTAATATTAAGCACAATTGATCACCTTTCTGTTGTTGTTTTCAGTAAATTCTGTAATATAAGCTTTTCCGTATTTTGAAAAGGAGCAGGGAAATATTTTAAGTTCGTCAAGTATTGAAGAAAGCCATAACGGCATTGACCCAGGGATTTTTATCTCCATAACCTTTGTTCCGCTGTCAAGGAGCTTACTGCCCCAAACACCCTGCTCAAGTTCAAGGTTTTCTCTGCGGTAGGTAATATCCGAATCAAAAGTAATACGCAGGCTTGGGTCGTCAGCTCCGACCAAGGCATATCGACTGTAGCTCAGATACATGGCAGGAGCAATACCCTTGTAGAAATCGATAAAATACCTTATCTCCTTCTCTATCTGAGAGTTTACGCCTATATCCTTACCTTTGAACAGAAAGTCATTAGCTTGCTGCAAGGTCATATCGACTCGTCGCTTATAAACAACGCCTTTATATTTTTTCTTTAACTCAAGAAAAACGGTGCTATTTATGTCGGGAACGCCATAGCTGCGAAGCCTGAGCTTTTCCTTATAGCATGGCTTTTCAATAGAATTGCGGATAATAAGATTATCCGGAGTATCGAAATAAATGTTGCAGATAAGCGAATCGGCATATTTATCTTCAACGGTCTTATCACTTATCCGCTTCAACAGTTCTTGGTATGTGACATCATCAAGAACATATTTCTTTTCTATTCGCTTGAACTTTTCCTGAAATGCACTCATAATATCATTCCTTTTATATTTTTTGTAAAAGCCAAGTAAAGCTTTTGTAATCTCTATGTATTAAAGTATAAACGTATAACTTTAATTATAGCTAAATCCAATGTGTAAATTAAATGAAAGATCGTAAACACAGCTAACACAGTTATATTTATTCTCTTTATTACACATTGAACAGATATACAGAAAATCCGATAACTGAATGGTTATTTCGCTATCGGATCTTCTGGTGTTATTTCTTTTTGAATACCGCAGTAAAAATTATATCACCGTTTTCTGTTTTACAAGAAATCTTGCCCTTATGAGCTTCCATTATTGCACGGGCAATGGAAAGACCTATACCATAACTGCCTTTGTGCTCGTTCTCTTTACGGCTTCTCGATTCATCGCCTCGATAAAACCTGTCGAACAGTCTGTTCAGATCACCTTCGGGGATCGAATTGCAAGTGTTGGATACTGAAAGCAGAACATCTTTTCCGTTTGCGGATTTTGATAACCTTACGGTAATAACGCCTGCATCGTCGGCATATTTTATAGCATTTTCTGCCAGTATCGAAACAAGCTGTCTGACCGCACTTACGTCTCCGTGAACAATAAGTCCGCTCTCTATATCGGTCATCAGAGTTTTTCCGCCGGTCTGCGCTAGCAGCTTAAAGGGCTCGGAAGCCTCACGAACAGCTTTAGAAATATCAAAATCACAAAACTCGATTTTAAAGCCGTCTTCCTCAAGCTTAGATAAATTAAGCAGATTCTGCAAAAGAGTATTCAATCTGTTTATCTGATTTTTTATGCTATCGGTCCACTCATTAGGCTCACTTGTAAGTTCAAGAACCTCAGTATTAGCAGATATTATCGCCAAGGGAGTCTTTATCTCATGCCCTGCGTCAGTAATAAAACGACGCTGCTTTTCCATGCTCTCAATAGCAGGCTTTACTGCTCTTTTTGAAAAAATAATAACAAGCAGGCACACAATTATATATCCTACAAATGCAATAACAGCAGAGATAAGCAAAAATCGGGTCTTGTCGTTGATAGAATCACGGCAGTCTATAAAAACAATTATCTTACCGCTTTCACTGTCTGCTATGCGGTATTTGTAATTATTTATATATCCCGAATCATCGCCGATATCATATACATTTTTTGCATATTCAACAGCCTGTGCCGAATCTACAGCAGAAATATGCCCGGTATCAACTCTGTAAACATTACCGTTGTCAGTCAAAAAAGCTGTGAAATACCTTGTCTGATATCTGGTTTCCTCATTTATTCCGTGGTCTCGCCATTTATTATCCAGAACCTTTTCTTCCGGCGGTTCCTCATTAATAACATCTTTTTCGGAAGGATTTCTTTCATTCAGATCCTTCTGCGGCTTATACATTGGAAAGTTACCGTCATTTTCTATGATGATATTCAAAAGATCATCATTCTCACGGTTTATCTGATAAATATTTACAATGTTTATCGTACCGATTATAAGCAGTTCCACTATCAAAAGGCAAACGGCTGTAATTATAACAAATTTACGCTGTAATCTTTTTATCATGATTTTTTCTCCAGCGTATAACCAAGTCCTCTGGCAGCACGAATCTCAACATCTGCTCCTACAGCAGTCAGTTTCTTTCTCAGGTTTGATATATATACCCAGACAACATTTATCTCCGATTCTGAGTCATATCCCCATATCTTCTCCATCAGACGCTCAGTAGAAATAAGGCTGTTATGATTGACCATAAGTATCTCCATCATCTGAAATTCCTTATTTCCAAGTCTGAACGAATCTTCGGGACCGGACAGCTCATAATTTGAACGATTAAGAGTAATATTCCCAAGGGACAGATCATTGGGCGCATATTCCAATCTGCGACGAGTCATTGCACGGATTCGAGCAAGCAGTTCGCCCATGGCAAATGGCTTTGTCAGATAATCGTCTGCACCCGAATCGAGACCCGTTATTTTATCTTCTATATCAGAACGTGCGGTCAGCAGCAGCACTGGTGTGTTTATACCCTTGCTCCTCAGCTTTTTTAATACGTCAATGCCGTTCATCTTAGGCATCATTATATCAAGGATAATTCCGTCATAGCTATCATAAAGCCCGAAATTCAGCGCTTCCTCGCCGTCATACACAGCGTTTACCGAATAAGTGTTATGCTTCAAAATAGCGACAAGCGCATTTGAAAGCTCTTTTTCATCTTCAGCCAGCAACAGTTTCATAGTAAATCTCCAATCGGTTTTTTATCAGTGTATACTGCCAAGCTAAATTTTACTTAAACTTTACACTACTTGCAGATAACAAATATACAGATCATCATTCTCCCTTTATTTTTTTCCAATAGCTTTCGGCAAGCTGTTCGTTTTTATTTTCGCCGTAAACATAATACTTCTTATTTTTCAGTGTATCGGGCAGATATTGCTGTTCTACCCAGTGATTCGGAAAATCGTGGGGATACAAATAATGCTGTCCCTTTACTTTTGCGTCTTCGCCGTCAAAGTGCTTGTTCTGCAAATGTCTCGGGAAATCCATTGCTCCGCCCTGCCTGATATCAGCAAGAGCAGCGTCCATTGCAAGATATGAGCTGTTGGACTTCGGAGCAGTCGCAAGCATGATAACCGCCTCGGCAAGGGGTATTCTTGCTTCGGGCAAACCAAGCTGCATAGCGCTGTCAACACAGGCTTTTGTTATCGCAACCGCCTGCGGATAAGCAAGACCTACATCTTCGCTTGCTATAACCAGAAGCCGTCTTGAAAGAGATATGATATCTCCTGCCTCTATAAGCCTTGCTGCATAATGAATAGCTGCGTCGGGGTCGGAACCTCTGATCGACTTTTGCAAAGCAGACAAAATATCATAATGCTGATCGCCGTCACGGTCATAACGCATATTACTGCGCTGAGTAAGCATTTTAACATTTTCCATTGTGACCGTAAGAGCGTCACCGTCATTATCGGCAGACAAAGTACACAGTTCTACAGTATTGATAGATTTTCTTACGTCTCCGCCGCAGCCTTTAGCTATATGCTCGCATACCCCGTTTTCAAGACGAAGCTTCAATCCGAGATCGTCAGCGCACAGCTGGAATGCTCTCTTTATTGCAGGCAGTATTTCCTCCGGAGTCAAAGGCTTGAACTCAAACACTGTAGAACGGCTGATAATAGCATTATACACATAAAAATACGGGTTTTCTGTGGTAGATGATATCAGAGTTATCTTACCGTTTTCGATATATTCAAGAAGAGACTGCTGCTGTTTTTTATTAAGATACTGTATCTCGTCAAGATAAAGAAGAATACCGTTTATACCGCTTAGGGTATCGGTTTCGGCTACTATTTGCTTTATATCGGCAATGGAAGCAGACGTACCGTTAAGCTTATGCATTGTCATATGAGCGTTCTCGGCAATAATTCTGGCAACAGTTGTTTTTCCGATCCCTGCCGAACCGTAGAATATCATATTAGGTATTTTGCCGCTTTCGATAATTCTGCGCAGCGGTTTACCTTTTCCGAGCAGATGCGACTGCCCTACCACATCATCTAAAGTTTTTGGTCTTATTCTTTCTGCCAATGGCACGCTCATTATAATTACTCCTGTTGTCTAATAAAATTTCATTCTCTTAATCAAATATATTCTGAATATCAGGCAGCCTGCGTTCATACGCCTTGCTGTTTATTTTTTTAAGGAAATAAGTTCTCGCAACAAGCGCAGCGTTCTGACATTTTGTGTTTTCCATGCCGATGCATATCCTGTAAATTATAAATTGAGTTGAAGATATCTTCATAACAACATGGTTGGAACATTCAAATGTACCGCGCACTATGGAATCGGAAGTGACAAAGTTCCACAAATCATTATAAACAGCGCCTGTTATCTCTTCATCAAGAAAAGTCTGCAATACCTCGTTCATGCTTATTCCCCCTAATGATATATTATTTCATTTTAATTATACCACAGGTCACTTTCTTTTTCAACGAAATATGCAAAACAGCTGCGAAAATGCGCACCTTGTATAGCTTTTCCCTTTGATATTTGTACAAAAAAACTAAGGCGGCAGTCAAAAAACCGCCGCCTTTATGATCAATATAATTACTTGTTCATCATTGAAGCAACTTCGTCAGCAAAGTTCTCTTCCTTCTTCTCAACGCCTTCGCCACGCTCGAAACGAACATAGTCAACGACCTTGATAGAACCGCCAAGCTCCTTAGCTACAACATCAACGTGCTTGCCAACGGAAACCTTGTCGTCCTTAACGAATGCCTGTTCAAGCAGACAATTCTCAGAATAGTATTTACCGATCTTACCTTCAACGATCTTTACCTTAACCTGCTCAGGCTTGTTAGCCATCTTAGGATCATCAGCCATCTGAGCCAGCATGATCTTCTTCTCCTCTTCAAGAGCAGAAGCAGGAACAGACTCCTTGTTGAGATAAGCAGGATTCATAGCTGCAACCTGAAGAGCGCAGTCCTTACCTACTTCAAATACCTTGTCAGCAGGAAGATCTGTGTCAAGCTTAACCATTACGCCAATGCTTCCGCCGCCGTGAACGTAAGGAACGAGTACGCCCTCAAATCTCTGGAAACGACGAATAACCATATTCTCTCTGATTTTAATGAAGAGATCCTGAAGAGTTTCCTCAACAGACTTATCACCGCCGCTGATAGTCTCAGCCTTAAGAGCATCAAGGTCAGCAGGATTCTTTTCAATAACAGTCTTTGCAACAGCAGCAACAAAAGCCTTGAACTCATCGTTGTTAGCAGCAAAGTCAGTCTCGATATTAACTTCAACAACAGCGCCTACATTGCCCTCTACTACAGAAGTAACAATACCCTCTGCGGCAACTCTTCCGCTCTTCTTAGCCTGTGTAGCAAGTCCCTTTTCACGGAGAATAAGAACTGCCTTTTCTGTATCGCCCTCAGCTTCCTCAAGAGCCTTCTTACAATCCATCATGCCAACGCCTGTGGCTTTCATAAGATCTTTAATTTCTGCAACAGAAACCTTTCCCATTATTATTCCTCCTAAAAATTGTTTATACCGAAATCAAGGCAGACATTTTGTGCCTGCCTGAATTTTCAGAAATTATTCAGCTGCTTCCTCAACAGCCTCTTCCTCAGCTGCGCTCTCAGCGTCCTCGCCCTGTCTGCCTTCGATAATAGCGTTAGCCATGCATCCGGCAATAAGCTTTACAGCTCTGATCGCATCGTCGTTACCGGGGATAACATAATCAACATCGTCAGGATCGCAGTTTGTATCTACGATAGCAACTACAGGAATACCAAGCTTCTTAGCTTCGGATACAGCGATCTTTTCCTTGCGTGGGTCAACAACAAAAAGTGCTCCGGGAAGAGTCTTCATGTTCTTGATACCGCCCATGAACTTTTCAAGCTTCTCGATCTCGAGGTTGAGCTTAACAACTTCCTTTTTAGGAAGAAGATCGAATGTGCCGTCAGACTCCATAGTGTGGAGCTGCTCAAGTCTCTTGATCCTTCTCTGGATAGTCTTGAAGTTTGTCATCATACCGCCGAGCCATCTTGCATTTACATAATGTGCATTAGCTCTGAGGGCTTCTTCCTTAACGGAATCGCCAGCCTGCTTCTTAGTACCTACAAAAAGTACTTCCTTGCCTTCTGCGGAAATGTCACGGATAAACATATAAGCTTCTTCAAGCTTCTTTACCGTCTTCTGAAGGTCGATGATATAAATTCCGTTTCTTTCTGTGAAAATGTATGGTGCCATTTTCGGGTTCCATCTTCTTGTCTGGTGACCAAAGTGTACACCAGCTTCAAGAAGCTGTTTCATTGATACTACTCCCATTGTAGTATCCTCCTATTGGTTTTTATT
>JBJERD010000290.1:0-10295 GCA_051882095.1 Oscillospiraceae bacterium | reverse complement strand
CGATGTTTTTAAATGTTGCTCCGTCGCCCGTTTTTGCAAACAGTCCGCTGTAGGTGTGAAGATAGATAACTCCGAATCCGTTGCCGTCAGCGGTCACAGGCGTGCTGTCGCTGCCTCTGTAGCCGTAGGGTTCTCCCGTCGCCAGAGTAAGGGTGTTTCCGCCGCCGTCAAGAGTTCCCGTAAATACGGCGGTTGAACCGTCATCACGGGTAAAGCCGGTAAAGCCTTTTCCCGTCAGGTCGATATCATTTGAGAGAGTAAGCGTGCCGGCAAGAAGCTGGGCGCTTGTCAGGCTTGAAGGGTCAAATCTCAATGCACCCACGTCAGAGCCCATGTTAAGCTGGATATTCAGCGCAGTAGCCGCAAAATCCGAAGCGCTTGACATGGTTGTTACGGCAGGCTTTACCGTAACGGTGTGAGCGTCTCCGTCAACGGTCACAACGCTTGCTTCGGTGAAATCCGAGTCGTTGAAGCGCACTACCTCGCCCCATGTGCCGATGTCGTCAACAGCAACTACCGTGCTGCTGCGGATAAGCTTCCAGCCGTTTTTGGCATATATCAGCGCCTGATTGTGCTTGCCGACTATCTGTCCGTAACCTGTGTTTTTGTCTTCGCTGGACTGTGCATTGCTCAGGTCGGTGGTACCGCCGAAACGGAGTATACCGCCGTTTAAAGTGCCCACTATTCCGCCGCCGCAGAAGTAATTCTCTACCGAAACGGTAACATCTTCGGCGTCCATAAAGCCGTTGTTCATGTAGCCCACCAGTCCGCCGAAATTCTTGGTATTTCCAGCGCTTCCGCTGACGTTTGCGGTAACGCCCGAGAAATTCACATAAGAATCGTCGTTGATATTGCCGATGAAGCCGCCGTAATTGCTTGGTACCACGTCGCTGCTTACGCTTACGGTCATGCCTGTGATGTTCATGGTGTTTGCCGAGCTGCCCGAAGAATATACTCCGATAAGTCCGCCGTAATTGCTGCTTGCGCCCGAGGGCTTTGAAACGGAGACTTGGTTTGTGCCGTCTATGGTAACAGTTCCGCTGTTTTCAAGCAGTCCGAAGATACCGCCTGCGTTGTTGCCGCCCAGCTTGCAGGCAGATTTGTATTCCGAAACGGTAAAATTATTTGTGTTCTGATAAAGACCGAAAATTCCGCCCGTGCCTATAGAGCCGCTGACTATTGAGCCTACGGCAGCTCTTTCGGTATCAGCCGTAAAATCAATAACGGCGTCTTTTGCACGTCCCACCAGACCGCCTGCATACTGATTTGCGGTTATTTCTCCCGCAGTGCTTACAGTTCCGTTTACGGTGAGAGTTGAATTTTCATACATTCTTCCCACCAGACCGCCTGCGCTGCCGCCTGTGGAGGATATTCCGTACTGATTATTTGTGCTTGCGCTGTTAAAGGTCACGGTAAGATGCGAGCCTGAAAGCATAGTTCCGCAGGCAAGACCTACGTCGCCTGCGCTGCTGATGTTTCCGTAGCTGCCGTCCTTTGCGGCGTCGTTTGTAACGGTCAGGTCAACAACGGCGTTTTCGCCAACAGTACCGATCATTCCTGCAAAGTCATAGGGTTGGAGTATCAGGGCGCTTGCGCAGCCTGCGGTGACCGACCAGGAAGCATATTCCGTCACGTTTAAATCGGGGTCGTGGACAACGTTGTTTGCAAACAAAGGAGCGTCTGTGCCGCCGGTTTTTCTTTCAATAGTAACGGGAGATACAGCGTCGCTGTCGGTGTCTATTATCTTTGTGGAGTCGTAAATATAGTTGAAAAGCGGCACATTCAGCGATACGTCAAGAGGGTGGGTAAGTGTTATCCTCATGTCGGCGGCAAAGGGATATGCCGATGTTCCGATGCTTTCAAAGCTGTCAAGCACGTCCTCGTCGTTAGTGTTGCTTATGGTTATGTGAACATCAACGGTCTGATACTTGTCGGGGTAAGCCTGATATGCCTGAGAATAGCTGACAAGCTCGGTGTATGATGTGATAAAGCATCTGTTGTTCGCCGTATCCACGGGATATTCCGCAACGTCCGCCGCCATGGTGGTAAGACCTGTGAAAAGCTGTCTTGCGCCGTCGGAAATATCTGTTAAGGGCATACCTGCGGCAAGCACAGCAACTGCGGTCGCTATGCTGACGATACGTTTATTAAATTTTGATCCATTAAAAAGTTTCATAGTGTTTGCTCCAATCTAATTCGGATCCTGTCAATGAACGTTTACGTCAAAGCCGTGGGTGAATGTGTTTTGTTATGCTCCGCTTTCCGCAAAGCTGAATTCAACATAACCGTTTATGGCGTTCATATCGGCGTAAGCGCCGCTTTTTCCGCCTGCTTCGGTTTTGTAGAACTGAATGTCATATCTGCTGCTGCCTGTGTTTGAATCCACTTGCATTGTGAAGGTTTTCTTTCCGTCTGCGCCGTCGGTGGGGGTTATGCCGTTGTTGTCAAGAAATATCTTGCTTATCTCAAGCATTTCGGGGTCCCACGTGAGAGTGACGGTGCCAACTCCCTGACCCTTTATTATGTAGTTGAAGCCGTCATAGCCGTCGGCTGTGGTCTCGGAAAAGCTGCCCGTCCATGAGGTGTTGTTTTCGATGTATTCCGAAAAGGTGATTATCCTTGCCAGCTTGCTGTTGTTTGTGTAGCTGTAGGAAGCCTCGTCGGGGATAGCCTCCGCCTTGATGTTTACTGCGTTTATAAACGACTTCGGCACTGTAACGGTGTAGGAAAGAACGCTTTTTGTCTTGCCCGTAAGAGTCTGCCCCGTTATTTGGCAAACGCCGTTTGAAAAGCTTCCGCCGCTGACGCTTGCTTCGCCGTCCTTGTCGGTTATCACAGAGCCGTCGGTTGCGTTGATAAGGGTAAGCACAAGGGTATATGTAACGTCGTATTCGTTGTATACCGACGGATTGTTCTGAACGTAGTTGCATATGTTCAGGTCAAAGCTTTTGGTCTCGGCTTTCTCACCAACGGTGATACGCTTCATATCGTAGGAGGAAGAGCTTCTTGTGGTCAGGCTTAAATAGTTTGAAGAAAAGGCAGTTCCGCTGCCGCCCTGAGTGGATACCACTCGCTTTACGCTGTTAAGGTTGGTGTAAGCTCCGTATGCGTAGAAGCAAGTCAGAACAGACAGCAAAATGACCAGCCACAGCAGGACATAATGCTTTTTTATAAATTTTCCTACATCCGTTTTCATCATTTTCACCGCCTGCTTTGGGCACAGCCGCATTTTCTGTCTTTGGGTATGCGGATAACGCCCGTTTTTTATGCTATATCATTCCTGCGGTCAGATAGACCATGTCGGTTTCCTTGTCGTTTTTGACCTCTCCCTTTGTCCAGCTGACTTCAAGTATGTAGTAGTCCACAAAGCCTACGCCTTCGGGGGAGGGGACTATCGGCGAGGTGTTCTGCCAGTAAAGCGGCTCGGCGTTTTTCTGTACCTCATCATATGTGTCGTAGGTCTCGGTATGCTTTGACTGATCTGCCAGCTGGGTGTTGTTGTCCTTGTTAAGATAATCTCCCACAAGCACCGAGCCTTTGGCGTAATAATAATCCTTGTTTTCAAGCTTGCTGAAATACTTCACGTTTCCGGCATTGTTTCCTTCCGAGTCCACAATGCTGTCGGCTCTGTATATCGTATAGGTAAAGTCAATGTTGGTGGTGTGGGCAAGCTGTATCTTGTAATCGCCCTTTGCCGAGTCTGAATATACGCAGAAAACAAAGTCTTTGCTTGTTTCCTCGCCTTCAACGTCAATGCCGCCCAAGTCGATATAAGCTGAATCCTCTTTGTTTCCCGCACCGATGTTCAGCGTGGTAGGGGATTTGATTTTTGCCATGGTCTCAAGCTTTCTCTGCTTTGTGAACCACGCAACTACAGGTATTGAAACGGCAAGCGTGACCGCAAGGCATACCGCTGCGATGCTAAGCCGTTTTCTGTATTTTCTGAACCTTTCGTTTTCGCTTGTTTTCTTTTCTTTCATTTTTATCACTCGTTATTTATGTTTGGTCGTCAGCCAGCGTGATCTGGATATATGCCACATTTGTGCCTATATCCTGATCCGCCTTATTCCATTCGGCGTTTATGATGTTGTAGTATTCCATATTGAACCCCGCATCAGACGAACCTTGTTTCATGTTTTCAAGCATATCGGAAATATTATCAATGCTTGAAGAAAAATAGTTTGCGGCATTTGCGGCAATGTCGGTCTCAAAGGTGCTGTCCGTGTTGCTTATGAGGCGCTCATAGCCTCTGTTTTGCAGCATATTGTCTCCGCTTGGAAGAATAAGCTGGTCTGCGATGTTCGGCCATACCCAGTAGATATCCACCTTGTATGCAGTGTCTGCCGTTACGTTTTTGTGAAAATTGAAGCTGTTGTCTATCCTGTCCGAATAAATACCCGAAACCTCGTCAAAGCTTTTGAAAAAAAGAATATGTCCCTTCACAAGCCCGATCAACTTTTCGTCTGTTATAATGAAGTCGGAATTGTCGTTTGTCTCGGTAACTTCTCTTGCATTTCTGTCATACAGCACCGTGCTGAGAGAAAAATCAATGTCAAGCTCTGCGTCCTGCTTTGCTATCACATAAAATGTGAGCTTTCCGCTGCTGCCGGGTTCAATGCCGCTTGAAATATTACCGGCATTGTTTTCCATGTTGCTTTCATCATTCATCATCCACTTTATCTCATTTCCGCTGTAGGTTGCAACGGGGTCGATAAGTGTTCCTTCCTCAGTCATGATGTCGTGCAGCTGTTTTCCGTCGCCTGCGTTCAGAAGTTTGTCGTATTTTCCGTTTGCTCCCACGGCTGCAAGCTCATATATTCCGCTTGCATCGGCTAGTCCGTCCATGCCGCCGCTTATTGGCTCTCCGCCCGAAAACCAGCCGAAGGTTATTATGGAGATCATCAGAGCAATAAGAGTTGCCGCCGCACAGAAAATGCGTACAGTCAGCTTTCGTCTTTGACTTTTGTTTACGCTTTCGCTGTTGCCGCTTTCGGTTTGTTTTGTCACGGCAGACGACCTCCTCTCATGATATTCTCCACCGCTGCGGAGCTTATTTCTTGTTCTTTTCAGCCTTCTGAGCCATAAATGCGTCCAGCTTTTTCTGAGTGTCGGTCATGTGGTTACGGCAGGCGGTTATCTCGCCCGTGTATTTGTTGAACCACTCAACGTCCGCTTCGTTAGGCTCCTCCTGCAAAAGAATAGCCTGAACAAGCGCCGACTGGGAACGTGAACGCTTTCTTTCTATCTCTTCGATAGTCGCCCTGCACCTTTTGATCTCTTTTTTGTACTTCTTTTTCTCAAACATAATCTATTCTCCTATACTAAAAATCATGTTCCCATTTTATCTATTGAATCAACTATCGCCTGCGCCTCGTCGTAGCCCTTGTCAAGGTGTTCGGTGATGTGGCGCAGCGCCGTGCTGACCTCTTCAAGCTTGTCCTTCATCTGAACGGGATATTTCACAAAGCAGTAGTGTAGCTCGTTTATGGTCTTCTGATGCTCGGCGTAATCGTCCACCAGAAAAATAAACGACCTTGCCGCTCCCATATCCGAAAGCACCATGTTGTAATGCAGGTCATAATCGGTCTGCTTTTCAAGATATTTGTCTATCTCGTCCGCCGCCTGAGTGATGTTGTACTCATACTGGTCGATGTAAGCCTGCCTTGTTTTGGTCTTTTCGTCAGAATAAAGTCCTGCGAACACAAAGGCTGCAACAAGCGCAGCTATGGCAATGAAAATGGCAGTCCACATTCTCGCCTTCATTATTTTTTCCTGATTCATCTGCGCCCCGCCTCCTTTTTATTCCGTATCGGTATGGTCATCTGCCGCCGTTTTGTCTTCCGGCAAGCCTTCCTCAGCAAGCCTTTGCTTTTCACGCTCGACTGCTTCTCTGAAAAGCCTTTCTTTTTCCTGCGCCAGCTTCTCCTGCTTTTCTGCCGCACACCCAGCGCCCAGCCTTGCAACGGTAAAAGCCTCATACACCGCCATTGCCGCCATAGGTATTATCACCAGCAGCATAAGCAGCTTTTTGCCGTCGGCAAACGAGTTTATCCACCTGAGAAGCCTTGATTTGCCCTCGTATCTGCCGATAACGCTGTCGGGCGAAACCGTTTGTTCGTCCGCCGACTGATTGGCGTCTCCTTTGGTGACAAAGCTGCCGTCGTCGGAGATATCAATTATCCTGTGAGTGTTGGGTCTTCCGTAAATATCGCTGTCCTGCGAGTAAAAACAGATTATGTCGCCCTCTTTGAGAGCGTCGGTATCAGTTTTTTTCACAATTATGTAATCGCCCTCGTGTATTGAAGGCTCCATGCTGCCTGTGACGACCTTCATAATGCCTGTTCCGAAAAAGCTTGCCGTTTTGCCCTGCATATTGCAGACCATTATATATATCACCGCCGCCATCAGCAGGACTATAACAGCCGTTAACGCCAAGCTGAGCGCTTTTGAAACAGCCTTTTTCACGCCGCCTTTGCTTTTTTCCATGAACCAAAAACCTTTCCGGAATACGTCCTTTCAGTCTGCCTTAATAGCTTTTTTTCATAAGATCCTTTATTTTGCGCTTTGCCTTTTCAAATACGCTTACATGGTATTCCTTGAACAGCGCCTTTATCTGCTTGTCATGAGCCTTCTGCTCTTCGGGAGTACGCTGTATAGGCGGCACCTTAGGCATAACATAGACCTTTTTCTTCTTCTTTCTGAAAAGATTCTTTATGCGCTTTTTAATTCTTTGCCGTGCGTTTGGAGCATATTTCTCATAGAGAATGCTCATCTCGGCAGCTACAGCCTTGTCACGCTCCGCCTGCTTTCTGGCGGCTGCTTCGGCTGCGATACGTTCAGCCAGCATTGGCGTATCCGTGTCGCCCTCTCTGATAACAAGACCGTCCTTTCGCAGCAGAGATACCATTCTGCGGAAGCTGCGCCTGATAACATGAACGGGATTCTTGGAATAATCGGCGTATATCTCTTCAAAGCTCTTCTTTTCAAGCTCGCTGCGCATTGCCTTGAGCTTTTCGGCTCTGATTCTTTCTCTTTCCTCACGTTCAAGACGCTTTGCTTCTTCTTCAGCCTTTTGTGCGGAGTGTTCAGCCTCACGCTTTTCCATTTCCTCGCCGACCATTCGTTCAAGCTCGGCACGCTCGGCTTCACGCTTTTCTTTTTCCTCACGCTCCATGCGTTCACGCTCTATGCGCTCGGCTTCAAGACGTTCCTTCTCCTCACGCTCCTTGCGTTCACGCTCGGCTTTTTCAAGAGCGAGAATACGTTCTTCTTCTTTTCTTCTTTCTTCCTCACGTCTGCGGCGTTCTTCCTCTTCCTGCTTACGCCGCTTTTCTTCGGCAATGCGCTCCGCCTCGATCTTTTTGCGCTCTTCCTCTTCAAGATATTTGCGCTCAATGGCTATTACCTTGTCGATCTCTTTCATTATCTGGTCGGCGTCGGCAGGAAGCCACTGGGATATGGGAGGTACAGAGGCTGAGGATATCTCAGCCTCCGCAGCGTCAACTCCAAGATTGTAGGCTTTGGGGTCGTCCTTGTCGAACTTCTTTAGGATCTTCGGCGCAACAGACTTTCCCTTTTTGGTTTTAAGCGTTTCAAGCTGCTCCTCGCTCTCTCTGGTAAAGGAGCGGAACAGCAGAAAATTCAGCGCCGTCAGACTGTAGAGATTCTGAATATATTCGTCGCTTGGCTTCTGCGCCGAGTCGGAAACGTTTATCTCATAGCCCACCTTGTCGTAGCTTTCGATAAACTGCCACAGGGTAAGACAGGCTTTCAGGTCAACGTTTTTCATAATGGCGTTGGTGCGCATTACAGGCGGTCTTATGTAGTTTGCTCCCATCTGCTGGCAGAAGGGCGAAGCCTTGTAGCTTTCGATTATGCTGCGTATCTTTTCCACACGCTCCCACATGGTTGCTCCGCCTGCGCCTGTGGTTTCAAGAGAATCCACCGTTTCGATGCGCAGCGTCATATTCATTTTTCTTCCGCCGGAAGCGTCCAGAGCGGTGTTGTATTCCATTGCGAATACTTCTTCGTCCTTTGAGACCGCTTTCAGCTTTTCATATCTTCGGTTTATAAAGATGTAAAGCCTGTCAATGAGAGTATTGACAAACTTGTTTTCATAGGTCATCATGCTCTCCTCTTTGTGTACGTTAAGCACCTTTGAGGGAGTGATCTTGCCTGTTTTTGGGTCAACGCTCTGAATGAGGTCGGTGTGCTGGGCAAGGTGCTTTATTGAATCCACCGTTATCTTCTTTGAAAGGGCAATAGGAACTACCTCTTCAACGTTTTCAATGGTCTTTCGTGGATTTCGCATAACGTTGTCAACATAGACAAGACCGTTTTCGATAGCCTCCACCCAGCTGACGTCGATCGCCTTTTCCATGACCTTGTGGTTAAGGGCGATAGTGCTGCCGCCGCTTGAAAGCAGTGAGCGAAATCCGTCATACAGCTCATCGCCGCCGAACTGACTGATAACATCTATGAAATTTTTTAACCAATCGCCGTAAGATCCGCTCACGTTTTTCCCACCCGTCATGCGCACGGCTGCGCTTTATTTGCGGCATTTTCTATGCCGTTTGTCAGAAGAGCTTTTGCAGTCTTTCAAGATATGCGATAGATTCCTTCATTGAATTTTTGCCGAAGGATTTCTGCAAATATGTGCAAAGCTCTTTAAGCTCGTCTCTCAGCATGGCAAGGTTGAGAGATTCAAATTTTCTGAATATTTTTGTAGCAAGAACATAGTCCACACCGTCAAGTTCTTCGCCGCCGCAGGCAACGTAAACAGGCACGAACAGGTTCATCTGCTTGAGAATACGGTTGCCGAAAGCAACACGCAGCTTTTCAATTACCCACAAATCAAGAAGCTGTATCTTTCTCAGCGTTTCCTGACTTATAGGGTACATCTGAAACGCCTCGTTGAACAGGCTGTTGAGATGACTGAAGCTGAGATTCATAGGCGGCGTGTCGGGAGCGTCAAAGGCTATTCCCTTGGCGTCAAGGTTTATGGGCTGAGCACGGTCGTAAACCTTATCGGATATAGCAAATGTAGAGTCGTCGTTGTTAGCCGTTCCGATATACCATATGTTCTGCGGTATTCTCAGCATACCCTTGTCAAGATTGGCAGGGTCGGTGCTCCATACGTTTGGAACAAGGTCAAGCTTCCACTCGTCTGCGTTGGGCATTTCGAGGATAGAAAGCATTTCGGCGAAGTAATACTCGATACGGGCGATGTTCATTTCGTCCAGCAGAATAAAGTTTACATCGTCGTTGTAGGAGGACGAATAAATTCTTTTGAGAACTTCCGTTTCGTTAAAGTTCTTGGTAAATTCGTTGAAATATCCGAAAAGCTCTGTTCTGTCACGCCATGACGGCTGAACCGAAGCAATAGTTGTGTCTCTCTGCAAAAACTTACCGAATGAGTAGGGCAGAGAGGTCTTACCTGTACCGGAAATACCCTGTAGGATAATAAGCTTTGTTGAAGCCATTCCAGCAATGAAAAGTCTTATGGTCTTTATATCATAGAAAAGTCTCATTCTGGAGCAGGCGAAGTTTCTGTAGGACTCGCATATTCCTTTCAGGTCTATGCTGTCGTCATATTCGGGCGGCTGATAGGTCTTGTAGAAATTGTCCACCTCGATAAGCTTTGAAAATCTGATATCGTTTGTGTGTACGATACCGTCGTTTGAAGGTGCAGCAGGTGCGCCGTCGGTGCCTGTTGCGGCAGCTTCAACCCCTTCGGCAGCCTGTCCGCCCTGAGAAACGGTGATGCCGCCCGATGCGGCAACAATGCCCGTCTGCGGGATTCCGATAGAAGCTACCTTCATAGCCATTATCTCGTCCTTTTCTCTTGCCAGCTTGATGACCTGTCTTTGCAGAGCGCCAAGCTCCTCGATAACGTCCTCGTTGCTGACTATCGAGTGCCTGAATCTTATGTATTTTCTTACCGCAAGCACTATCATGAATGCCACCAGCAGGAATATGGCAATGACTACGATTATGGAAACTATAGCCAGCACCCAGCCTGCCGCTCCGAAATCCACCGAGTAGGTCTTGAAAATTTTTATGTATTCTTTTATGTTGAATATCTGCTTCAAACCGTTCCACAGTCCCTTGAAGATAAGTCCGAAGCCTCTCAGCATTTCGGATATGAACACAAAGAACCATTTCAGAAATCCGTCCATACGCTTTCTCCTAGTTTAATTTAAATCATTCGCCGCTTTTCTGCTCTTTATCGGAATCACCGTCGGCAGCTTGGTTCTGCTTCTGCTGTTCAAGGTATTCCTCGATAGCCTTGCGCT
>JBJERD010000289.1:0-10362 GCA_051882095.1 Oscillospiraceae bacterium | reverse complement strand
CTCTGCTATAATGGAATCAGACATGGAGGGATGATTATGCCTCGTCCGCAAAAATGCAGACAGATTTGTTCAAAGCCAAGATACTGCAGGTTTGAGCCTGCGGGAAGCTGCACTGATAATTGCGTTCAAATCGGGTATGATGAATATGAAACCATTCGACTGATTGATTATGAGGGCTGCTCGCAGGAAGAGTGCGCCGTCAAAATGAATGTATCAAGACCCACCGTTACCAGAATGTATGAGGCTTCAAGAAGGAAGATAGCTGACGCTCTGGTAAACGGAAAGAACATTGTTATCGGCGGAGGAGACGTTACAGTATGTACAAAAATGAAGCCCGAATGTCTGAATTCTCCTCACTGCTGCCATCGCAGTAAGGATAAGCGAAAGGAAATGGAGTAATGAAAATTGCAGTTACTTATGAAAACGGAATGGTTTTTCAGCATTTCGGTCACACTGAGAATTTCAAGTTTTATGACATCGAAGACAACAAGATAACATCAGCTCAGATAGTCGGAACAAACGGCAGCGGTCACGGAGCTTTAGCAGGATTTCTTGCTTCAAATAACGTAAACGTACTTATATGCGGCGGAATTGGCGGCGGAGCAAAAACTGCTCTTGCTGAGGCAGGGATCACCTTGTACTGCGGAGTGACAGGCAGCTGCGACGAAGCTGTAAACGCTTTTCTGGAAGGAAAGCTTATCTTTGACCCCAACTTTTTATGTACACATCATTCGCATGAACACGGCTCCGACTGTGGTTCTCACAGCTGCGGAAGTTAAGTGTTTTTGATATATTAATATCAGAAAGGGAAAAATTAAATGAGCGAGAATATCAAACCAACAGTATCGGCAGATGATATTGCAAGAGTAAAGGCTCTTGGATTTTTGCACAACAAGAATACTCCCGATGTATTCAACGGTCGTGTAATAACAAGAAACGGAAAGATAACAGCCGATGAAAGCATGGCGATAGCTGAAGCTGCCAAGAGGTTTGGCAACGGCAATATCGCTATGACGACCCGTCTGACTGTTGAGATACAGGGCGTTAAATATGAAAACATAGAACCTATGAGGGAATATCTTGCGCAGCACGGCCTTGAAACAGGCGGAACAGGCGCAAAGGTAAGACCTGTGGTTTCCTGCAAGGGAACTACCTGTAGGTTTGGTCTTATTGACACTTATTCTCTTGGAGAAGAGATACACAACAGATTTTATAAAGGCTATGAGGACGTCAAGCTTCCCCACAAGTTCAAGATAGCGGTAGGAGGATGTCCCAACAACTGCGTAAAGCCCGACCTGAACGATCTGGGTATAATCGGTCAGCGTGTGCCTTCCGTAAACGTCGATAAGTGCCGTGGGTGCAGGATATGTCAGATAGAAAAGGCTTGTCCCATAAAGGCTTCAAAGCTTGTGGACGGAAAGGTAGTCAGAAACGAAGAGAAATGTAACAACTGCGGAAGATGCTTCGGAAAATGTCCTTTCAAGGCTTTTGACAATTACACCGACGGTTACAAGATATATATTGGCGGAAGATGGGGCAAGCGTTTTGCCAAGGGTCATGCGCTGGGCAAGGTGTTTACCGACAGGGAAGAGGTACTGAACGTTGTTGAAAAAGCAATTCAGCTTTTCCGTGACGAAGGAAAAACCGGCGAGCGTTTTGCAGATACGGTTGCAAGACTTGGATTTGAAAACGTAGAAAAAAGGCTGCTGGCTGACAGCTGACAGACAAATATCAGGGACGGCCATGAGCCGTCCTTTTTTGTGCTAAAAGTTGATTTTATTTTCGGGGTATGTTATAATACAAGCATATCATCTGAAAGGAAAGCATGAAAATGGAACTTGCTCAGTTTTTTAAAAGCATAGTCGATCTTGACGAAATGCCGGTTGTCATCTGCAATTTGCAGCATGAGATAATATATATGAATCCTGCCGCAAAGATGAGATATGCTAAAAGCGGCGGAGAAGATCTGGTCGGCAGAAGCCTGCTTGATTGTCACAATCCGGATTCCGTTTCAAAGATAAAGCGCAACATTGAGCTGATGAAAAACGATAAAAGCGTCAATAAAGTCTTTGAGGTACACAGCGTAAGAAACGGCGGAAATAATGATGTTTATACCGCAGCTATCCGTGATGAAGACGGTGAGCTTATCGGGTATTACGAAAAATTTGAGGATAAAAATTTATACTTAAAGGAGAATTAAATGTTCAGACTTATAAAACAAGAGGGAAACGCACGCCGTGGAGAATTTCAGACGGTACACGGAACAATACAGACACCCGTATTTATGAACGTTGGTACAGCCGCAGCAATAAAGGGCGGAATTTCGTCTATAGACCTTGCCAATGAGCTGAAATGTCAGGTGGAGCTTTGCAATACCTATCATTTGCACATCAGACCCGGCGACGAGCTTATATACAAAATGGGCGGACTGCATAAATTCATGAACTGGCATAAGCCTATTCTTACAGACAGCGGCGGATTTCAGGTATTTTCTTTAGCCAAGCTGCGTAGAATTAAAGAGGAAGGCGTTTATTTCAATTCTCACGTTGACGGCAGAAAGATCTTCATGGGTCCCGAGGAAAGTATGCGTATCCAGTCGCACCTGGCTTCAACGATAGCTATGGCGTTTGACGAGTGCGTTGAAAATCCTGCTACACATGAATACTCAAAAGCTTCATGCGAAAGAACCACTAGATGGCTTATTCGCTGCCGTGACGAGATGAAACGTCTGAATTCTCTTGAATCTACCATTAACCGCAATCAGATGCTTTTTGGCATCAATCAGGGCTGCACATTTGACGACCTGAGAATTGAGCATATGAAGGCTATCCGTGAGCTTGACCTTGACGGCTACGCTATAGGAGGACTTGCCGTGGGCGAGCCCACCGAAGTTATGTATCACATCATCGAGCAGGTAGAGCCTTATATGCCTGTGGATAAGCCAAGATACCTTATGGGTGTGGGAACTCCGTCCAATATTATCGAGGCAGTTTACAGAGGCGTTGATTTCTTCGACTGTGTAATGCCCAGCAGAAATGCCCGTCACGCAACTATCTTCACATGGAACGGTATCATGCACGCCAACAACAAGCGGTATGAGCTTGACGACCGTCCCCTTGACACAGAATGTGATTGTCCTACCTGCCGAAATTTCTCCAGGGCTTATATCAGACATCTGTTCAAAGCCAATGAGCAGCTGGCAGGAAGACTTGCCGTTATGCATAATCTGTATTTTTACAATACGCTTATGGAGAAGATTCGTCAGGCTCTTGACGAGGGCAGATTTGAGGAATTCAGAAACAAATATTCAAGCCTTCTTGAATCACGGCTTGAGGATTAGTCTTTTTTCGGGTCGTGATAAGCGACTTTGAGGGAGGACTTGATAACAAATGAATATTGCCATGCTTTTTCTTCTGGCTTTGGGGCTGTCTATGGACGCTTTTGCCGTTTCGGTCACAAACGGAATGTGCCTTGACAGAGTAAAGCCTGTTCACGTTTTAGGCTGCGGTTTATGCTTCGGACTGTTTCAGGGAGCAATGCCTGCTATCGGCTTTGCTCTCGGCAGCAGATTTGAACGTATCATAGTAGCTTACGACCATTGGGTAGCATTGATCCTGCTGTGCTTTATCGGCGGAAAAATGATCTTCGACAGCTTCGACAGTGAGAATGAAAAGGCAACGGCTTCTAAGCTTGATATATATACGCTGATGGTGCAGGGGTTTGCAACAAGTGTGGACGCTCTTGCCGTCGGCGTAAGCTTTGCCGCACTTTCAGTCAATATTGTAAGTGCAGCTTTTTTCATCAGCCTTGTTACGTTTCCGGTATGCTGCGCCGGAGTTATGATGGGCAAACGTTTTGGCAGCAGGCTTAACAGCAGGGCTGAGATCACAGGCGGAATAATACTGATATTAATAGGCTTGAAGATATTTATTGAGCATATGTTTTGAGCAGGCTGTTTGGGCTCATTAGAATTAATAAATCAATGCTGAAAATGTTCATGATTTAGACATTTATATGTGATATCATATTTAACAGCGTTTTTTTTGACACCTGTATAAAAAACAATCATATGTAAAAAAATCAGTCATGTGTATAAAAGTCAGGATCGTTGTTAAATATGAAAAAGAGATCATTAGTTATTTTTGACCTGGACGGGACGCTTGTAAACTCCATATTTGACCTAGCCGACGCTGTCAACAGCTCGCTTGAAGAGTTCGGATATCCTGTTCATGAGGTTTCGGAGTATTATCATTTTGTGGGTAACGGTACGGTGAAGCTTTGTGAAAGAGCGCTGCCCGAAAGCAAGAGGTCTGAGGACGAGATAATGCGGCTGCATACTGCTTTTGCCGACAGGTATAATAAATGCTGTACCAACAAAACCAAGATATATGACGGCATAATACCGTTGCTTGAAAGTCTTAAGGCTGAGGGAGTTAAATGTGCCGTTGCTTCAAATAAGACCGATCAGTTTGTTAAATATATAGTATCCGAGTTGTTTCCAAGCGGACTCTTTGATATGGTGGTCGGAAAGAAAGAGGGAGTTCCCACAAAGCCCGACCCGCAGATAATCCTTGAGATCATCGGCAGCTTTGGATTTGATAAAAGCGTCTGCTTGATGGTGGGAGATTCGGACGTTGATGTTGCTACCGCACATAACGGCGGTATTGAGTGTGCAGGCTGCTCTTGGGGATTCAGAGGAGAAGAGGAGCTTGTTTCGGCAGGTGCCGACTACATAGTTAATAAACCACAGGAAATATTAAAATATTGCATATAAGTGAGCATGGAGGATTATTAATGAGGGATTTCTATAAAAGATTTGTGAAGGAAAAACTGGACGACGAAGATCGGTTGCTGGAATTCAAGCTTGATCTGAAAGATAATTTCAATTTCTCATATGACGTTATTGATGAGATCGCAGCTATGGAGCCTGACAGGCTTGCAATACATTGGGTAAATGAAGCAGGCGAGGAGCATAAGTTCACTTTTAAGGATCTGTCGGAGAAAAGCAATCAGGTGGCAAACATGATGCTTGCTCACGGCATTAAAAAAGGCGATATGGTAATGGCTGTTCTTAAAAGGCATTATGAATTCTGGTTCCTGACATATGGCTTGATGAAGATCGGCGCTATCCTTGTTCCTGCTACCTGTCAGCTGAAGAAAAAAGATTATTTATACAGATTTGACGCAGCTTCGATAAAATATATCGTCGCAACTGCCGAGGACGACGTTCCTGCAGAAGTTGACGCTGCTCTTGAACAGTATGACGGAATGTTCGGCAAGTTTATCACTCACGGAAGCAAAGAGGGCTGGGTAGATTTTCTTTCCGAGCTTGAGAAATATCCCAAAACGTTTGATAGGATCGAAACTCATGTGGAAGAGCCGATGCTTATGTATTTCAGCTCGGGTACTACAGGATATCCGAAAATGGTTCTTCACAAGTATTCGCTGGCTGCCGCACATATTATTACTGCCAAGCACTGGCATCATCTTGATGAAAACTCACTGCACCTTACGGTATCCGAAAGCGGTTGGGCTAAGTGTGCATGGGGCAAGATGTTCGGTCAGTTTGCCTGCGGTGCGACTACGTTTATTTATGATTTTGACAGATTTGTTCCTGCAAATGTTCTTAAGATCATTCAGGATTACAAGCTCACATCATTCTGCGCACCTCCAACCATGTATCGTTTCTTTATAAAAGAAGGTCTTGAAAATTACGATCTGTCGTCGTTGAAATACAGCTGCATTGCCGGCGAGGCGCTCAATCCCGAGGTGTTCAACAAGTGGTATGAATACACTGGATTAAAGCTTATGGAGGGCTTCGGTCAGACTGAGGGAGCTGTTCTTGTAGGAAATCTGTACGGAATGGAGCCTAAGCCGGGTTCAATGGGTAAGCCGACTCCGCTTTACAACATTGGTATTGTTGACAACGAAGGAAACCCTGTTAAGGTAGGCGAAACGGGCGAGATAGTTGTATACGCCGAAAAAGGAAAGGATCCTGCGCTTTTCACCGAGTATTACAGAAATTCCCAGGAGACCGACCGTGCATGGAGATTCGGTATGTATCACACCGGCGATACCGCTTACATGGACGAGGACGGCTATTACTGGTATGTAGGACGTACCGACGACCTTATCAAGGCATCAGGTTACCGCATAGGACCCTTTGAGATAGAAAGCATACTTATGGAGCATCCTTCTGTTCTGGAATGTGCCATTACTGCAGCCGACGACCCCATAAGAGGAAAGGTTGTCAAAGCGACTGTTGTTCTTACAAAAGAATACAAGGACAAAGCAGGCGACGCTCTTGTTAAGGAGCTTCAGACTTATGTAAAGAAATCAACTGCGCCTTACAAATATCCGAGAATAGTTGAGTTTGTGGACGAGCTTCCAAAGACCATCAGCGGAAAGATAAGACGAGTTGAGATAAGAGAAAACGACGCTAAGAAGAACTAATATAATAGGGACTGACAATTCAGTCCCTGTTTTTATAGGAGAATATCTATGCTACTGTATGAATATCCCCCGAAGCTTGACCGACACGGAAAACAGCTGAAAGCGGCTCATGATATCCAGGAACATAAGAAGATGCAGAAGAATATGTACAGAAATCTGCTGCTTGGCGGAATAATCATTGTTCTTGGCTGCGCTGTACCTGTTATGATAATAAAGATACTTGTGCTGCTTATCGGAGTAGGCAACATGGCAACGGCTTATCTGTTATATAAATATTCCGCCATGTCAAGAGATACCAAATGCTATACACGCATATACGAGGACAGGCTGGAGCATTGTCAGGGAAGTCTGATAACAGGAAATCATACCGAGATCACGCTGCTTTATGATAATATAGAAAGGTCATATCAGGATCCTTCGGGCAAGCTGGTGGTATGTCTTAAAGACGGAAGTTCTGTTAAGCTGGTTTCTGAAAATAAAAACAAAAGGGCTGAAAAGGAACTTAAAGAAAATAAGGTCACGCTTGATTTTCAGGATACTAAAGCAAAGCTTTTTCTGATCGACAAGCTCTATGATAAGATCAAGTATCCCAAAAAGAATTATAATGTTATTGAAGATGAAGAGGACGAAGATGATCTGTGGGACCCTCTTCATAAGCATGGACTATAATATGTAAACTTTTTGTTAACCGATATTGCAATGTAAATATAAGTGTGGTATAATTTAATAAACATAATGACCAAGAGAGTAGGTAAATTGCTAAGGCGTTCAGAGAGAGACCGCAGCTTTTATGCTTCTGAAAGCGGTTTTATTCCTTGATTTACTGAAGTTCACTTGCGAGTGGCGTTGCCGAAGTTTGTTATTGTAAGCAGCGACGTAAATTCTGCGTTAAGGATGCGGGAGTGTTGGCTCCTTATGACTAATAGGTGGTATAAACAAGCACAGTCTTGTCCTGATTAGCTCAGGATAAGGCTTTTTTTATTAATTTACAGGAGGAAAAAATCTATGAAAGAACAGCTGAAAAGCATTGAAGCTCGGGCAAAGGAAGAGCTTTCAAAGGTTTCCGATCCTAAGCTTCTTGAAGAGCTGAGAGTTAAGTTTCTGGGTAAAAAGGGTGAGATCACAGCGATCTTGAAACAAATGGGCAAGCTTTCCGCAGAGGAGCGTCCTGTTATCGGACAGCTTGCAAACAGCGTCCGTGCAGATATTGAGGCTGCAATTTCCGAAAAGCAAGCGCAGCTTAAATCGGCTATGGCAGAAAAAAGACTGGCTGCCGAAACTATCGACGTAACGCTGCCGGGCAAGGCTCCTAAGATAGGCAGACCCCATCCGCTCAACGCAGTACTTGCAGAGGTTGAAGAAGTATTTCTCGGTATGGGATTTGATATTGTGGAGGGTCCTGAGGTTGAGACTGACCATTACTGCTTTGAGGCGCTTAATATGCCTAAGCATCACCCTGCAAGAGATACGCAGGATACATTCTATATCAACGAGAACGTTCTGCTGAGAACACAGACTTCAAGCGTTCAGATAAGAACAATGGAGAAAACACAGCCGCCTATCAGAATTATTTCTCCCGGCAGAGTTTACCGTTCCGACGCTGTTGATGCAACTCATTCGCCGCTGTTCCACCAGATCGAGGGACTTGTTATCGACAAGGGCGTTACAATGGCTGACCTGAAGGGTACTCTTGAGCTTCTTATGAAGCGTCTGTACGGCGAGGACTGCAAGATAAGACTTCGTCCTCATCATTTCCCGTATACAGAGCCGTCCGCCGAGGTAGATATCATGTGCTTCAACTGTCACGGAGAGGGCTGCTCGATGTGTAAGCAGGAGGGCTATGTTGAGCTTCTCGGTGCAGGAATGGTTCACCCTAAGGTGCTTGAAGGCTGCGGAATCGACCCCGAAGTTTACAGCGGATTTGCTTTCGGTATCGGACTTGAAAGAATCACTATGGGAAGATACAACATCAACGATATGCGTCTGCTTTACGAAAATGATATGAGATTTCTGGAGCAGTTCTGATTTGTAATCAGTCAGAAAAGATGTATTAAGAACGCAGACCGGTATTGGAGGTAAAAATAAATGGATCTGTCAATGAGATGGCTTGCAGATTATGTTGACTGCAAGTGTGATATAAAAAAATTCGTTGCCGACATGACAATGTCAGGCTCAAAGGTTGAATGTTACGAAGAAGAGGGCGATTATCTTTCCAACGTTGTTGTTGGTCAGATACTCTCTGTTGTTCCTCACCCCGATTCTGACCATATGGTCATCACTCAGGTGAATGTGGGAGAGGACGAGCCTGTTCAGATAGTTACTGGCGCACAGAACGTCAGCGAGGGAGACTTTGTGCCTGTTGCAAAGCATAAATCTACCGTTCTTCACGACGGCAAGCCTGTAAAGATCACTAAGGGCAAGCTGAGAGGCGTTGCTTCAAACGGTATGCTTTGTTCCCTCGGAGAACTGGGACTTACCGCTCATGATTTTCCTTATGCAATTGAGGACGGTATTTTTATTTTGGGCGATGACTGCGACAGAACGATAGGCAAGGATATCAGAGAAGCTATCGGCTTTAATGATACAAAGGTTGAGTTTGAGATAACTTCAAATCGTCCCGACTGTCTTTCTGTAATTGGTCTTGCAAGAGAGGCTCACGCTACTTTCAATGTGCCCCTTAATGTGAAAGAGCCAGCTTTCAAGGGCATTGACGGCGATATCAACCAAATGCTGAAAGTGAAAATACACAATACAGACCTTTGTAAAAGATACATGGGCGCAGTTGTGAAGAACGTCAAGATCGGACCTTCACCACGCTGGATGAGAGAAAGACTTCGTGCCAGCGGAGTTCGTCCTATCAACAACTTTGTTGATATCACAAACTTTGTAATGCTTGAATACGGCAGACCTATGCACGCTTTCGACCTTAGATATGTTGAGGGCGCTGAAATAAACGTAAGAAACGCAAAGGCAGGAGAAACTATCACAACTCTTGACGGTGAGGTAAGAGAGCTTTCGGAAGAAATGCTTGTTATTGCCGACGCTGTTAAGCCTGTTGCCGTTGCCGGAGTAATGGGCGGAGAATACAGCGGTATCATGGACGATACAACTACTGTAGTTTTCGAGTCTGCTTGCTTTGACGGCGCTTCGGTAAGAACTACTGCTAAGAAGCTTGGCATGAGAACAGACGCTTCAGCAAGATATGAAAAGGGTCTTGACCCTCACGAGTGCTATGAAGCTCTAATGAGAGCTTGTCAGCTTGTCGAAGAGCTTGGCGCAGGCGAGGTAGTCAATACTGTTATCGACGAGAATTATCAGGACGAAACACCAAAGTCGGTTGAATTCGACGCTGACTGGATAAACAGATTCCTCGGTACGGATATTCCCGAAAGCGAAATGATCGAATATCTGACAAGACTCGGATTTGAGATAAAGGACGGCAGAGTTATTGCTCCGTGGTACAGAATAGATATCGAGTGCAAGGCTGATGTGGCGGAAGAGGTAGTCAGAATTTACGGCTATAACAATATTCCCAATACTATCATCAGAGGTGTTGCACAGGCACAGCGCACACCTAAGCAGAAGTTTGAAAGGTCTATAAAGAACGCAGTTCTTGCTATGGGAGTAAATGAGATAGCAACATTCTCATTCATCTCGCCGAAGTATTTTGACAAGATAAAGCTTCCTGCCGATTCCAAACTGAGAAATACGGTCACTATCACCAATCCGCTGGGCGAGGACACCAGCGTGATGAGAACGACCATAATTCCTTCTATCTGCGAGGTTCTTGCCAGAAACTACAACTACAGAAACCCCGAGGCTCATGTTTTTGAAATGGGAAACGAGTATCTTCCTGTTGAGGGAGAGGTTCTTCCTGTTGAGCCTTTAAGACTTGGCATAGGCGTTTAT
>JBJERD010000288.1:0-1642 GCA_051882095.1 Oscillospiraceae bacterium | reverse complement strand
CTCGCCCCCTCGACCCCTCGCAAGCCCTCTAGCGCCGGGCTTGAGCCTGCGCTTTGATTTTTGATACTTTTTCGACAAGCTGACTACACAAACATTGCCATGCAGTGTTGCCTTTATTATTTGCATTAAATTACTGAATATTCAGCGCAGCGGGTGTTACAATAATTACGCAGACCGAAATCCTAAAGGGAGTCTTACTGTAGATGCTTATCGTATTTTTCAGAGCCATAATTCTTTATTTTCTTATAATCTTTTCTATCCGCCTTATGGGAAAGCGTCAGCTTGGCGAGCTTCAGCCCTCCGAGCTTGTGATAACAATACTCATGTCAAACATCGCAACGCTGCCTATCGAGGATATAAACATACCCATGATAATGGGCGTGGTGCCTATCTTTACTCTCGTCTGCCTTGACGTTTTCATGTCACAGCTTTCAATGTATTCGGGCAAGGTGCGGAGACTTTTTTCCGGCACGCCGAAAATAATAATCTCCAACGGTGAAATAGACCAGAGCGTTATGCGCAAGCTGCGCTTTACCATTGACGACCTTATGGAATCGCTGCGAAGCGTTCAGGTGTTCGACATCTCGGAGGTACAGCTGGCAATAGTGGAGACCACGGGAAAGATATCCGTCTATCAGAAGCAGAACAAGCAGCCGCTTACTCCCGAAGATATGGATATAAAAACTCGCTGCAAGAACCCTCCCCAGCTTATCGTAGCCGACGGAGAGATAATCGAAAACGCCATGAACAGCGCAGGTGCGGACAGAAAGTGGCTTGCGTCGGTACTGAAAAAAGAAAACTGCCCTCTTGAAAAGGTGTTCATTATGACCTGCGACGAGGACAAGCAATATACTCTTATAAAAAAGCAGGAGCGAAAGTCATGAAACGAGTATACATCTGTATGGGAATATTCCTGTCTATGATAGCAGTATCCATATTATCGCTTAATATACTCAAAAAAAGCAACAGCGAGCTTTTTGACCGCATAGACGAGATAAGCGCACTTTATCAGTCGGACTCCGAGATGACCGAGCAGAAGGTCAGAGAGCTTGAAGATTTCTGGGAAAAGTATTATCTGCGGATATCATTTGTGGCGCAGTCCTCCACTCTTAACGATATATCCTACGCCATGGCAAAGCTGCCCTCTCTGCTGGAGGACGACTCCGACGAGTTCATGTCCGAGCTTTTAAGCATACGGCATTGGGCTTATCTTGTTTATATCAGCCAGTTTCCATATCTTCACTCGGTATTCTGAGCCGTTCGGATCAGGCGGTTTTTCCTCTGTCTGACAGGTTCATTAAACCCTTTTATATGCCGTGTGTGACGATTTTTTGTGCAAAATGTCGGAAAAGTTCTGCAAAGCCCCTTTTTCGGGGGCTTTTTTTGTCTATTTAATGCATTGACAAACGGCGTTATTCATATTATAATAAAAAGGTAACAATTGGGTAAAAAATCGTATTAATTATGATTTTTTATTCTCAGTTTAGGCAACACCGCACAACTATTGTGTGCGGATTGCGCAGTCAGATTTTTCGTCAGATTGTACTAAAACGACGCAGGCTAACTGGTGTTAGTCAAGGAGTTTTGGTGCAATATGACGGAAAATATGCAAGCAAGGCGTACACAAAGGCGTTAGCCGGTA
>JBJERD010000287.1:0-1646 GCA_051882095.1 Oscillospiraceae bacterium | reverse complement strand
AGGAAAATGGTCATAAAATGAAAAAAACTGTTTTAGTTGTTGATGACGACAAATCAAATCTTATTATTGCACAAAAGCTGCTTTCCGATGAATACAGAGTTGCCGCAGTAAATTCGGGAGAGAAGGCTCTTGAATACCTTGAAAAAAACGAGCCGAGCCTTATTTTGCTTGATATCAGTATGCCTGATATGGACGGCTTTGAGGTAATGGAAAAGCTTCGCAGCGATGAAAGGCACTGCAAGATACCCGTTATTTTCCTTACCGCAGACCGCAGCAGCGAAACAGAGGAGAAATGCTTTGACATGGGTGCGGTGGACTACATCGCAAAGCCCTTTGTACTGTCGATAATGCACAAGCGCGTGAACCGCACCATTGAGCTTGAGGAATATCGCAAGAGCCTTGAAAAAATGGTTGCGGAGCAGCTTGCGCAGATAACCAAGATGCAGCATGATGTTATCATAACAATGGCGAACGTGATCGAAAGCCGTGACGGTACAACGGGCGAACACGTCAAAAGGACAAGCACTTACACAATGATGCTGGCGGAAAAAATGCGTGAAAAGGGCATTTATGCGGATAAGCTTGACGCTGAATTTATGGAGAATATGCGCAACGCTGCGCCGCTTCACGATATTGGAAAGATAACCGTTCCCGATGCTGTTCTTTCGAAACCCGGCAAGCTTACAAACGAGGAATACGACCTTATCAAATCCCACTCAAGAGCGGGTGCGGAAATGCTTAGGAAGAATATGCCCGGAATGGTTGACCCCGACTTTTTGCAGGTAGCCTGCGATATGGCGTGCTATCATCACGAAAAATGGAACGGCAAGGGCTACCCCGAGGGTCTGAAGGGGCAGGAAATACCTCTTTCCGCAAGAATACTTGCAGTTGCCGATGTTTATGACGCACTTGTGTCAAAGCGTCAGTACAAGGAGGGCATGACGACTGAGCAGGCGTTTGAGATAATGGCAAAGGACAGAGGAGAGGGCTTTGAGGCTGATATCCTCGACACATTCTTTGAGATAAAGTCCGAGCTTGAAAGCCTGCTTGAAAACGAATAAGGAGCGACTGTATGGAAATGTTTGGAGATCTTGGCGGATACATTAGATACCTTAAAGAAAAACGGAACAGCTTTAACCATAATGCCCTGAAACTGGTTTATATATTGGCAGGGATATACTTTATTGTTATGGCTGTAATAAACATGGTTGAAGATGATATGAGAATGACTGTTATAAATTCGGCAGCGTGCGTATGGTGCCTGGCGAGTCTTATCATTTCCGACCGCATTAAAAGCAATAGTGCAGACGCCGTAAATTTAATAGTTTTCTTTACTGTCATAATGTCGTACTTTATTGTGAGCGGCGGCGCAGAGGGCTTCACTATCGTGTGGTTATTCATTATACCTGCGGCGGCGATGTATTTTCTGTCACTTTACTACGGAAGCCTGTTGAGTATAATTATAGGTGCGGTTTTGTCATTATATATGTGGACTCCCCTTAATGAGCTGGGCTTTCAATATTCGCCGGTATATCTTACGAGATTTCCGATAGTTTATTGGGCAAATGTTCTGATGTGCATTTGTATTTTTGTAAGGGTAGAACGCTACGAGGGCAGACAGCAGGAGCTGCTGGATTATGCAAATG
>JBJERD010000286.1:0-10769 GCA_051882095.1 Oscillospiraceae bacterium | reverse complement strand
AATCGTTGAGACCAATCAGAAGGGCACAATGAGAGTGATGAGATCAGCAGCCAAGAGAATGGAGCAGGGCGCTTCGATAGTAAACGTAGCTTCGGTTGCAGGCGTAACGGGCTGCGGCGGAGCAGCATATGTTTCGTCCAAGGCGGCAATTATCGGTGTAACAAAGCATACCGCTCTGCGTTTTCAGGCAAGCGGCATCAGATGTAACGCAATCTGCCCCGGAACTATCGTAACTCCAATGGTAGCAGATATGAATCCTGCCGCTCTCGACCAGGATATGTTCGGAGCAATGGGCGCACACTCAAACCTGAGAACACAGCCCTGTATGCCACAGGACGTTGCAAATATCCTGCTGTTCCTTGCAAGCGATGAGTCAAGAGCTATCACAGGTCAGATACTTGTTACCGACTTCGGAAGCAATCTTTGATTGACGGATATTTATACATAAAAACAGGTGCGGATATACCATTCTTCCGACATTGAAATATGGTATTCTTTCTTCACCGGCGATCATGTAAAAAAGCTTTGTGACAAGATTCACGGCAGAACGTTATGCATAATTCCGTGTCAAGAGCTTGATGATATTCACGATATTTCATCACTGTATATGACAGAAAATGGTATCAGGAAAATAACAAAATCACCACACCGGTTTGATCAACGAGTGTGGTGATTTCTTTATGCAAAGTATGAGCAGAGTTTATTGTTGTTTAGTACAGATATCCTTAATTCTTGCAAAAGACAAAATAGAAATAGCTGCTGTCAATAACCAGACCGCTGTACTTGAAACGATCGAAAGTATAGTCATGCTGTCAGTCATTTTGCCGTCGTTAACGATAATAAGTGTATTCTGAAGCAGTAAAACAGAAACAAGCGTATCAACAAGACCAATACCTCTGAGTTCTCTGACAAGCGGATTATTCGTTTTTCTTGACTTTTTGAAATTTATGACCGCCATGGTAATGCGGTATGTTGTGTATGCTGCCATTGCTATAGCCGGTATCATACCAAAAGAATAAGTTCTGCCACCATTTATCATAATAGTTATTGGTATAATAAGTGAAATATTTATTCCAAGCAGAATTATGTGCGACAAAAAATAGGCTCTTTTGATCTGTATGTTGGTATTGGTGAGATCTCTGACGTTTTTAAGCTGTGCATTTATAACAATCATTCTTACAACTAAAAGAAGAATATAATAAATGCATATTGCAGTATTCCATAATGAATGATAATATATACCAAGAAATCCGTTATACAGCGTAAAAGCCAGACTTATCGCCGCAGAAATTGCAGCTGATGCGAAGGTTTTAAAGCAGTGATCAGCCTTCCATGCTCCGATAGATCTTTTAAGTGTTTCTTTCATATTCACACTCCGGATAATTTATCATCAAGAGTGTTGTGAGGGCGTACACATTGAGTTATTATTGTTATCATTTGCTCAACCGATTCCTTGCAGTCACCGATTATCCATTCTTTGACAACGGCAGTGGTTCCGCTTATATAATAGCTTATCCAGTATTTTTGTTCTTCCTGTGGAATTCTGAATCTTTTCATAATAGGCAATAAAATATCCTGCTTAAGTCTTGTAAGCTGCTGATTAGCCTTCAAGCATTCGGGATTGTTGAAAACTGCCTTGAAAATGCTTTTGTGTTCTTTTACAAAGAGCAGATAAGGTTCCAGAAATTCGTCATTGATAAGGACAAGCTTGCCGAGAGGAGCCTCATGTATCCTATCAACAAAGCTTGTAGGTGTTTTCTCAAATGACGAAAGAAATTGACTGTTGATATATTCGGTGGTTTCTTCAAGAAGATCAACTACGCTGTCATAATGAAGATAGAATGTTGAGCGATTGACTCCTGCCTTTTGGCATATTTCTTTGACCGATATATATTGAAAGTCTTTTTTTCCCAGCAAGCTTATAAGTGCATTGTCAAATAGTACGGCAGTGTTAAAATATTTGCTTTCCGATTTATTCATATTAACACCGCCTTTCTATTCCATCAATCTTCACTGTCGCTGATTTTTTTAGCAAGCTTAATTATATCAAATGCGTACTTCTTCTTTCCGTTCTCCAATATTTTCTTGTAAAGAGGATAGTTCACGCTGACACCTGCAATTCCGATAAGCCCGATAATTATACCGACAGTCATCAAAGCCGAAGAACCGTCGCCGATAACCTTCATTGACAGGCACATTCCCGTTCCCAGCACCAGTGCCATTATTATGCCGAATGTGTATGCAAAAATATTGGCAGGAGCCTTTGCCTTATGGTCAAGCTTTTTAAGAGCGATGACCGTTGAATTGTCCTTGGGCGCATACTCGTTTGCGATTGCTTCTGCGTAGATCTTATCAGTGTTCATTTGTAATACCTCCGTATTTTTATTTTGTAATTTCATTATACAGGGTTTACATTAGAAATTGAACAACACATTTCAAGTTTTTTGTTGATTTCAGAAAGAGAATTTACCGTTATTGATATTATATCATTATTCACTTTCAAAGGCAACCGCTGTTTGGGCTATCGTTATTTCTTTATCACAAAAATAAACAGGTGCGGATAAATCTTTCCACACCTGTTTATTGATATCAACCCGCAAACCCCAGCTGCTTTTTCAGCTTTATTCTGTCAAACGCAAGTCCCAGCGCAACAAAAAGCACCGTGCTTATGCCCACCTGAACGCAGTAGAAAGGAGTCTGTCCGAAAGCCGCTGCGATAGCAGCCTTAGAAACACTGTCGCTCATTACAATGCCCTCGTAAAGGCTGTAGCCAACTACGCACAGAATAAGCGACGGGATAATTCCGATAATGTTTCTTACACTGATTATCTTCTCCTTCTTGTTTGAGAAAAACAAAGCCGTTACCGCTTTAATAACTATAGTCGCAGGCATCCAGATCGCAAAGCCTGTAAGACCGTCTGCAAGCGCACCGCCGATAGCCGATGCCGCAACAGCATAAGGAAGCGGAAGTATGGAGGCAGCAAGATAAATAAGTCCGTCGCCCGGGTGAGTATAGCCTACTCCTGTAGGAATGTGAATGTAAGCGGTCACAACATAGATTAGCGCCGCAAAAAGCCCCGAAACCGCCAGAAGCTTGATTTTGTTGTCTGTTTTTACCGATGCCATGATTATTCCTCCGATTATTTTATCATATCAAGAAAATACTTGTGAACGGTCAGATCGTCAGTCAGCTCAGGGTGAAACGCCGTCGCAAGCACCTGCCGCCTCGGCGATCTTTGCCTGCTCGGGAGTGGTTACGTCCATTATTACGCCGCCTTTAAGCATCTGCGCAAGATTTTTGTTAAGCTCATACTGATTGCTCATTTTTATTACCAGCCTTTCGGTTTTTATTTTCTTATAAAATTATATTCCTTTTAATAAGGCATTGCAAATGCGCAAAAATCGACTGTAAATCGTTGGATTTTGGATATCTGTAACAATAATCGAAGCAATAAACCTAAGATATTTGTGTATTTGAAACAAACCGATTCCCCCGAGTTTTTGGCGCATAACGCCGCCGCTTGAAAAACATACAAATAAATCATATTATTTTGCTGTGGATTGTGCAAAAGGTAGAAGTTGCAGACAAGCGCTTCGCTTTAAATTTCACTTAAATTTCACAAGGCCGGATATTGCTCAAAAAATGCAGGATATCATTCCGGTTTATTCAAATTCAGCTCCAATATCAAAATCTGTTCACGAATTATTAAGCTGATATGCATAACAATGAGATAAATCCTGCAAAACTGTGTTAAATTATTAACAAATCGGGTGTTGACAAAAGCGGTTTTATAGGGTATAATGTTATGTATGGGAGATTTGATTTTTTTATCGGTTTCCGTAACAAGTTTTTATTTTTGAGAGGAGTAAAAAAATTATGGCAAGTCTTACAAAGAACCCTAACGTTAACGCTTGGGTCGACGAGATGATCGCTCTGACTAAGCCTGACAATGTAGTATGGATCGACGGCTCCGACGAGCAGCTTCAGGCTCTCCGTGAAGAGGCGCTCTCCACAGGTGAAATGATCGAAATGAATCAGGATGAGTATCCTGGCTGTCTATACCACAGAACACTTCCAAACGACGTAGCCCGTGTTGAGGACAGAACATTTATCTGTTCCAAGAACAAGGAGGACGCAGGTCCTACAAACAACTGGTGCGACCCTCAGGAAATGTACGCTAAGCTCACACCCATGTATGACGGTGTTATGAAGGGCAGAACAATGTATGTTATCCCTTATTCAATGGGACCTATCGGTTCGCCTCTCGCAAAGGTAGGCGTTGAGCTTACAGACTCTATCTATGTAGTACTCAATATGGATATCATGACAAGAATGGGCGCAAAGGCTTTCGATAACCTTGGCGATACTTCAAACGACTTTGTAAGAGGTCTCCATTCAAAGGCTGACGTTGACCCCGATAAGAGATATATCGTTCACTTCCCCGAGGACAACACTATCTGGTCAATAAACTCTGCATACGGCGGAAACGTACTTCTCGGTAAGAAGTGCTTTGCTCTTAGAATCGCTTCCTTCCAGGGCAAGAACGAGGGCTGGATGGCTGAGCATATGCTTATCCTGGGCGTTGAGAAGCCTGACGGAGAAGTTAAGTATATCACAGCTGCATTCCCGTCTGCTTGCGGAAAGACAAACCTTGCAATGCTTATTCCTCCCGCTTGCTATACAGAGCAGGGCTATAAGGTATGGACAGTGGGCGACGATATCGCTTGGCTCAAGCCCGGTCCTGACGGCAGACTTTATGCTATCAACCCCGAGAACGGCTTCTTCGGCGTTGCTCCCGGAACAAACGCTAAGTCAAACTATAACGCTCTTGCTTCCACAAAGAAGAACGCTATCTTCACAAACGTTGCTATCAATAACGATACAATGACTCCTTGGTGGGAGGGTCTTGACAAGAATCCTCCTGTAAACGCTACAGAGTGGAAGGGTGAAAAGGTAAACGGTCCTGAGTATGTAGCTGAGGGCAACAAGCTTGCACATCCTAACTCCAGATTTACAGCTCCTGCTGAGAATTGCCCATGCATTTCTTCCGAGTTCAACAACCCTCAGGGCGTGCCTATCTCCGCTATGATCTTCGGCGGCAGACGTGCAAAGACCACTCCGCTGGTATATCAGGCATTTGACTGGAATCACGGAACATATATCGGTTCTGCCGTATCTTCCGAAACAACAGCTGCTGCAACAGGCGCAGTAGGCGTTCTCCGTCACGATCCTATGGCTATGAAGCCTTTCATCGGCTACAACGTAGGCGACTACTGGGCACACTGGATCGAGATGGGCGAAAAGCTTGGCGACAAGGCTCCTAAGATCTTCAACGTTAACTGGTTCAAGAAGGACGACGAAGGCAACTTTATGTGGCCCGGTTTCGGCGACAACATGAGAGTTCTCGACTGGATCATCAAGAGATGCGAGGGAACTGTTGACGCTGTTGAAACTCCTATCGGCTATGTTCCAAAGCCTGAGGACATCAACCTCACAGGCATTGAGGACGAGATCACTCCTGACAGAATGAAGGCTCTGCTTGACGTAGACAAGGACCTCTGGACAGAAGAGATCGCTGAGATGAGAAGATATTACAATGACGATATCGCAGCTAAGGGCGGCAGAATTCCTGACGTTCTCTACAAAGAGCTTGACGATCTCGAGGCTAGACTTAACAAGTAATATTTCTTGGTATATAAAAAGGACTTTCCGTGAGGGAAGTCCTTTTTTGTGTTCAATATAAACTCCCCCATATTCCGACTTGATTTTACAAGCAAAGAGTGGTATAATAAATGTATCAAAAATGCAGTTTGGTCATGATAAAGGAATAAAAGCATGGAATATAATATAAACAGACGTCCCCATATCGGCGGAGAACCGCCTGAGGAAGATAAAAAAGAATGGCTTGACCGTGAGCAGCTGGAAAGTATGCGTGAAAGCGCTATGGACGAGGAAAGACGTGCCCAGCTTGAACGTATCCGCCGCAGAAAAGCAGCACAGCGTAAGCGTGACCGTATGGAGGCTTATGCCGTCATGATAGTTTTTGCGCTTATCGTGGTGGGAGCAGTGCTGTATTTCTCGCTTTCAGGTTCGGATAAGCCGAAAGCCGACAGTAAAGCTTCTTCCTCTCAGCAGTCGGCAGAAAGCCGCCAAAGCGCAGATAACGACGGGGATAAGAGTAAGGACGATACCTCAGAAAATGCAGCCGCAGACAGTAAGTCCGCCGATAATAATATAAAAGAAGCCGAGGGTCACGACCTTCAGGTCATCGACGGAATAACCTATGTGGACGGGATAATGATAGTCAATAAGACCTACAGCGTTCCCGAAAGCTATGCCCCCGGGCTTGACAGTACGGCTGAGCAGGCTTTTTATGAGATGGCAGGAGCAGCCTACGCCGACGGAGTAGTACTTTTCATATGCTCAGGCTACCGCAGCTACAGCGAGCAGTATGAGCTTTATAATTCCTACGCCGCCGAAAGAGGTACCGCCGCAGCGGACGAGGTCTCCTCACGCCCGGGACATTCCGAGCATCAGACGGGTCTGTGTATGGACGTGAATACTACCGAGTTTTCCTTTGAGGGAACTCCCGAAGCGCTGTGGCTGGAGGAGCATTGCGCAGAATACGGCTTTATAATCCGCTTCCCAAAGGGCAAGGAGGATATCACGGGCTATGCCTATGAGCCGTGGCATATCAGATATGTTGGCGAAAAGGCGGCTAAGGAAATCAAAGAGCAGGGAATATGCCTTGAAGAATATCTTGATGTGACTTCTAATTATGCCAACGCTGCCAATTGACAGCAGATTGATTATTTTAGATCAAAGTGAGGTTGAAAAAAATGTGGCTTGTGTTTGCACTGCTTTCAGCGGTGTTTGCAGCTGTTGTGTCTGTTCTTGCCAAGGTGGGAATAGAAGACGTAAATTCAAATCTTGCCACAGCAATAAGAACGGCTGTGGTGCTTGTAATGGCTTGGCTTATAGTCTTTTTGACAGGCAAGCATCATGAGATACCGAAAATAACGGCAAGAAGCTGGTGCTTTCTGATAGCCAGCGGAATAGCCACAGGACTTTCATGGCTGTGCTATTTCAAAGCGGTGCAGATAGGCTCTGTGTCCAAGGTAGTGCCGGTGGATAAGCTGAGCGTAGTAATAACGCTGATATTGGCGTTTTTCTTCCTGCACGAAACCATAGACCTTAAAACAGTGATAGGCGCAGCCCTCATCACCGCAGGAACACTGGTATTAGCACTCAAATAGATACATAATTTTCCTCAGTGTTGGCTTAGTCAAAAAAACAAAACGGAGCGGTAATTTCCGCTCCGTTTTTTTAATAGCTTACATAATTTCCGTATTCGTCATAGTATCCGTTCTGCTCACCGTAGGTCTGAGCTGCGCCGCCCGAAAGCTCCTGCTCATATTCCTCAGCCGCTTCCTCTGCGGTGGTCGCCGAACCGTAAATGACCTTTTGCAGAATAGCCGCATTTGCGTCAAAGTTGGGGCTAAGTACGTCCTGCGAGTATATAATGTCGGCAGTAAAATATCCGTTCACAGGTATCTGGACCTCTTGTATCGTGTAATCCATGTATTCAAATGCGTCCAAAAGCATGGAGGCTATTTCGCCGTCGGTAACGTCAGTAGTGACCTGCTTCAGCACTTCGTTAAGAAGATCGTTCAGCTGCAAAAGACTGAGCTTTTTGGATTTCTGGATTATCTGTGCGATAACAGCCCTCTGCCTCTGCGTTCTGCCATAGTCGTCGCCGCAGTTGTAGCGTATTCTTGCATACGCCAGCGACTGGTATCCGTCCAGGTGCTGCTGACCTGCCGTCACATATCCCGTGCCTCGTTTTCTTTTGAGAATGTCGTTTACCTCGTCCAGCGGATCCTTCATAGCCTCCGCTTCGTTCTCCTGTACGTCGAAATCAAGTCCGCCTACAGCTTCAACTATCTTGATAAACGACTCAAAATTCACGCTGACATATCTGTTTATCTCAATGCCGAAATACTGCTCGATAATGTCTTCAAGATATTCGCTTCCGCCGTGCCAGTATGCGGCGTTGAGCTTTGAGTTCACATCAAACTCGCCAAGATATACCCACATATCTCTCATCAGCGATGTGGTGGTAATGGTCTTGTTCTTCTTGTTGATGGAAATAATCATCATTACGTCGGTGTTGCCCCTGCCTTGCTCTTCGGGGTCACGCACGTCCTCACCGATAAGCAGAACGTTGAAAACGTCCTCGTCCGAAAGCTTCACAGCGTTTTTCTGCAGCTGCTTTTTCAGCTCCTCCTCACGCAGCTTCTCGTCAAAGGTGTCATCTCCGCTGGTAAGGTCGCTGTCCGAAATGGGCATCTGACTGTAGTTTTTTCGGTTGTCGCCGCTTCGGTTAAGAAGACCCGTGTAGTGGAAGAAGAGAGCCACAATGCCTGCCAGCAGTAAAACGAAAACGATAAAAATTATTCCCAGCGTTACACCCGTTTTCTTTTTGGCGCTCCATTTGGCTTTTTTCTTCTTGCCCGATTTTTCACCGCTTGCAGCAGTTTCAGCCTTGCCTTCCGAGGAATCTTTTCCCTTGCCTTCCTCTGAAGCCTTTTTTGACTTTTCGCTGTCCGTTTTCACAGCGTCGGGTTTCGCCGTGCTTTTCTCTTTCACCGAGCCGTCCTTGCCGCCCGACTGTGATGCGGCTTTTTTAACTGTGTGGTCATCAGCCTTTGCCGACCTGTTCTGCGGCTTTTTGCTGTTTGAGCTGACCGTCACCTGAGCCGAAACGGGCATAGCCTTTAGCTTAAGGTCGGGAATTTCGCCCACGGAGCTTTTGTCTTCCGTGCTTTTTTCATCAGACTTTTTCTCTTCGGCGCTCTTCTCGGCTTGCTGACTTTTTTTCTTCGCCATAACCGAAGAGATCAGATCCTCAAGCTCGGCGTCCTTTGATTTATCTGAGCCTAAATTATTATCGTTCTGATTTTTACTGTTTTCAGACATAACGAACCTCATTTCCAATCAATGATCATAAGCATGACCGTTATTTATAAGAAAAAGATTACATATCGAAATTGCGTTCAGCCGGTCAAAAAACACTTTATTCAGCATTAACTGACTAAACAACACCATATTAATTATATATCAAAAAAACAAAAAATACAACACGCAATTATGACGAAATTCTTACCTATTTTACCCCGTTTTTTATAGATATAAATAATAAATCCGCAAATTTTCATTGAATTATCACAAAACACGCCGCTGCAACAAAAAGCAGCGCCTCCAGTCGGAAGCGCCGCATAAAAACCATATAGGTGTGAGCCTTAGCCCATAACAACCTCGACCTCGTGAGTTGTGCCCTTGTCGAATACGGGGAGAATGTTTCCGTTGATCTTAACGCCGTCAACAGTAACGCTCTTAACGCCCTTTGAAACGTGGTCGGGATTTGTGAATGTGATGTTGTAGGTGTTGTCTCTGTACTTTCTCGATACCTTGTAGCCGTTCCAGCCCTCGGGGATGCAAGGATCAACCTTAAGTCCGTCGTAGTCGGGAACGATACCGAGAATGTACTGTGAAACAGCAACGAAGTTCCAAGCAGCAGTACCTGTCAGCCATGAGTTCTTAGCCTCGCCGTGTCTCTTAGCGTCTTTACCTGCGATCATCTGAGCGTAAACATAAGGCTCTGTTCTGTGCAGGTCGGAGATCTCCTCAAGATAAGCAGGAGCTATCTTTGAATAGTATTCAAACGCCTGATCGCCTCTGCCGATAACAGCCTCAGCGCAGATTATCCATGCGTTGTTGTGACAGAAGATACCTGCGTTCTCCTTGTAGCCGGCAGGATATGTGGATATCTCGCCGTACTCCTTGTAGTACTTTGTGAATGCAGGATTGTTAAGAACAAGACCATACTGTGAGTCAAGATATTTCTTTACGCTGTTCATAGTAAGGATATCCTTGCCCGACTCCTTGCCGAGACCGCCCATTACAGCAAAGCCCTGTGGCTCGATGAATATCTTGCCCTCTTCGCACTCGTGAGAACCTACCTTGTTGCCGAAATCGTCGTAAGCTCTCAGGAACCATTCGCCGTCCCAGCCGAATTCCATAGTGTTCTTGTTCATTATTTCGATAGCCGACTGAGCCTTTGCAGCTTCCTCGTCAAGTCCCTTGTATTTGCACAGAGCAACATACTCAGGTCCGATAAATGCCATCATAGCAGCAACCATTACAGACTCAGCAACACGGCTGAACTTGTCCTCGCCGTACTTTGGTGAGGTGTATGTCTGGAAGCTTTCGCCGGGGATATCCGAATGACATGAAAGGTTGAGACAGTCGTTCCAGTCAGCTCTCATAGCCAGCGGCAGACCGTGAGGTCCTACAAACTTGGCAACGTGCCAGAAGGACTGCTTCAGATGATGCATCATTGTCTGAGCCTTTGCAGGATCGTTGTCGTAAGGAACCATTTCGTCGAGAATCGAGTAGTCGCCAGTTTCCTTTATGTACTGAGCGGTAGAAAGTATCATCCACAGCGGATCGTCCGAGAAATCTCCGCCGATCTCGTCGTTGCCCTTCTTTGTAAGAGGCTGATACTGATGATAGCAGCCGCCGTCTTCAAGCTGAGTAGCAGCCAGGTCGAGAATTCTCTCTCTTGCTCTTTCGGGGATCTGATGAACAAATCCAAGCAGATCCTGGTTGGAATCACGGAAGCCCATTCCTCTGCCGATACCGCTTTCAAAGTAAGAAGCGGAACGTGACATATTGAATGTTACCATGCACTGATACTGGTTCCAGA
>JBJERD010000285.1:0-1684 GCA_051882095.1 Oscillospiraceae bacterium | reverse complement strand
TGGGTATAAACATGGAAGGACAGAAGGAAATTTTAGGCACATGGATCTCGGAAAATGAGTCTGCGAGCTTTTATGCAAGTATTTGCTCAGACCTCAAGAACCGCGGTGTTACGGACATTTTCATTGCTTGTCACGATAATCTGACAGGACTTTGCGAAGCTATTAATTCGATTTTTCCAAAGACGAAAAATCAGCTCTGCATTGTTCATCAGATCAGAAATAGCTGTAAATTTGTGCCTTACAAGGACAGAAAAGCAGTATGTGCAGATCTTAAGAAAATTTACGGAGCAGTCAACCTTGACGATGCTGAATATGCAAAGGAAGAGTTCCGCGAGAAGTGGGATAAAAAGTATCCTAACATCTTGAAATCCTGGGATAAAAACTGGGCGGAATTAACAGTTTTCTTTGAATATCCCGAGGCTATCCGGAAGATAATATATACGACAAATGCAGTTGAGGGCTACCACAGAATGGTAAGAAAGTTCACCAAATCCAAGGCAGTATTTCCGACAGATGATTCCATACGCAAGGTGATCTATATGAGTGTAAGGGAAATTTCGAAGAAATGGACAATGCCCGTCAAGGATTGGGGTCTTGCGTATTCTCAGCTAATGATATTCTTCGAGGACAGGTTTGCAGCCTGACGGCTGACGAGGGCTCTGCCCTCGTGCTCCCGAGGTTTATCCGCTTGAGGAATATCCGGTGAAGATGAAGAAAAGCAGCAACATTTCTGCTACTGCTCTTCACCGTTTTATTCCGCAGCCTGCGTTGGGTCGCTCCTCAGCGTTGCCTTGTTTGGCTGCAATTTTAGTATTGTCATTATTTTCGTGGGAATTGCATTTACACAGTTTATTTTTCGGAACCTGAAATATTGAGCCGATTATGCTATAATAGAGATAACAACGTATAATCGGCTTTCATTTTATGGAGGTTGATTACAATGAAAACAAAGTACACAGCAATATATGTCCGCCGTTCCGTCAGCGATAAGGATAAGGGAAACAATTCTCTTTCCATAGCTGCACAGAGGGAGGAATGTATCAGATATGTGGGAGAGGGGGCAGATTTCAAGGTTTATTGCGATGACGGAAAGTCGGGTAAGGACGTTCGTCACCGTCCCGAATTTATGCAGATGATGTCCGATGCAAAGGACGGTCTTATTGACAGGATAATCGTGAAAAAGTATGACCGTTTCAGCCGTAATATGAGGGAATATCTCAACATAACCGATGAGCTTGACAGATACGGAGTAGGCGTTATTTCTCTTTCCGAGCCGTTCAATACTGAAACCAAAGAGGGCAGAATGATGAGAAACAATCTGCTGAACTTTGCGGAATTTGAGAGAGAAACCATTGCGGCGAGAGTAAAGGACGCATACAGCACAAAGGCTGTCGAAACAGGCTTTTATCAGGGCGGTAAAATGTTCTTCGGCTTTCAGTCGAGCAGGCAGACCATTAACGGCAAGACAGGATCGGTGCTTGTTCCGTCCGAAGCAGCTCAGACGGTTATAGCTGCATATGAGGTGTATAAAGAACCCGGAACGTCACTTTTGGATGTGGTAAACTACATAAAGGAACACGATCTGCCTACATCATCAATGACGGGTAATGCTCCTATCAACAGAATTATTGATCGGAGTGAGATTTCGAGAATACTTGAAAATCCGCTGTATGTTCGTGCCGAC
>JBJERD010000284.1:0-1694 GCA_051882095.1 Oscillospiraceae bacterium | reverse complement strand
CCATTTATCATCACTCCGCTTTTCAGATATTTGCGTATCAGACTTATGACCCTTTGGATATATAATAAAAAAGTGGACAAGTATGATATAATAGAAGACAGAAAAAGGAGGAATAAAAATGTCTTCAAAAAAGAATCCAAAATACAGCAAGGAATTTAAGCAAACGATAGTCAACTTGTACCATTCTGGAAAGACCTATTCCGAGATACATAAGGAATATGGAATTTCACACAGCGCTTTATCCAATTGGATAAAGCTGTACTCTGAGGTAAAAATTGATGACGAAACGGTTCTGACAGCCAAGCAAATAAAGGAACTTCAAAAAAGGAATGCACAGCTTGAGGAGGAAAATCTGATACTAAAAAAAGCCATTGCGATATTCACGCCTCACTCGGACAAAGATTAAATGCAATAAAGCTGTTGTCTTCGGAACACGCTGTTACAACGCTTTGTCGTGTTCTGCAGGTAAATAGGAGCACATATTACAAATTTCTTCATCACAAGCCTTCCGAAAGGGAACTTGAAAACCGTAAGATCCGCAGCTGTATTCTCGAACTGTATACAAGATCCAGGAAGCGCTTCGGAGCTTACAAGATGAAAAATTGCCTGAATCGTGAATATCGCATAAACATAAGCACACAAAGGATATATCGTCTTATGAAGGGTATGAATCTGCCCAAAATGAGCACGGTCAAACCGTTTCACCCTAAACACAGGACTGCCTCTGATGAGCAATGCCCCAATATATTGAAACAGCGTTTTGATCCGTCCGAGCCTAATAAAGTATGGGTATGTGATTTTACATATCTTCGTGCTGCAGGAAGATTTTATTACCTTTGCGTGATACTTGATCTGTTTTCAAGGAAAGTGATCTCCTATAAGCTTTCTCCGAGCCTTAATACAAGGCTTGCGATTGAAACGCTTGATATGGCGGTGGCAAGCCGTAATGTATCAAACGGTGTGATCTTCCACAGTGACCGCGGCTGTCAGTTTACATCAGAGGAGTTCAGAAAACATCTTGACGATTTGAATATTGTTCAGTCGTTTTCTGCAAAGGGTCATCCTTATGATAATGCAGTAATGGAGTGCTTTTTCAAGTACTTGAAAAAGGAAGAGACTGACCGAAGAACTTACTCATCCTTTGATGAACTGAAGCTGAGCGTTTTTGAATATATCCACAGCTTCTACAATTCCTTCAGACCTCATTCTCACAATAATGGTCTCTCTCCCAATCAGGCAGAAATGAATTTTCTGTAAATTTTGTCGTTTTGCTTGTCCACTTTATTGACTATGGTCCACCTCCCCCGTTAAGAACAGCAACCTTCCTCTCATATATCTGCTGCATTTACACCATAGGGTTCGGGCAGTATTGGACTTCGCTTTGTTTGGCAAGCTCATCCGCCCTATATATGCCTTCTATGCAGTTTCTGTTCGTCAGACCGAGAGTTTGCTACGGGCTTACTTCATACTCCACCTCACGATGGACGCACTTGCCTTTCGCTAACAGTTCCTACTGCCAAGCCTGTAGTGGACTTTCACCACCAAGTTACTGCCCATTCTGGGCAAACTATTTAAAGAGGAAATCACAAATCGTGGTTTCCTCTTTAAGTTTTGTTATTCAATTTTTAGTCATCACTTTACTTATGAAACACAAACAAATACTCGTGTGCGATGAGCAAAAAGTTATATTTCAC